>JAYVHC010000035.1:0-3512 GCA_043771575.1 Planctomycetia bacterium | reverse complement strand
CTGCCATATTTGATGAGTCTGGTCTACTTTGTGCCTCAGCTTATAATACGCCAGTTCTTGAAGCAGAGTCTTCGCGCCTTTTTCCTGCAAGCGTTTGGTGATCGACGTAGCCGTAAAGGACTTGAATTCACCCACTCGCTTTCCAAGCTGCGGGCCAGCACCGATCCAATGCAAATGATTCTCGAGGATGACCCAAGCTAGAAGAACAATCCCTCGCTCACGTTGCAAGAATCGCCAGCTATCCAAAACAAACTCCACTAAATCGGGCTGGGAGAAAACTGGCAGCCAAGCGACGATCGTCTGGGTCATGAAATGTGGATAGTGTTCATCGCCAAAGCGATAGCGCGTCCGCGACATTTAAAGTCCCCGAAACTAAGGGGCGGGGAAAGTTGCATCTCGACGGATTGTAGTTGAGTTGCTTGCGGGAGGGGAAGGCAATGCGGAGGTGAATGACCGCATTTCCCCTTGTCAATTGAAGCAATATGGAAGCGATGCCGGTCACGTCAAAAATACATCTCCAACATCCGCCCGTCGTTGAGACGGCTTTGCAGATTCAGTTTAGCGATCTTCCTCATTGGGGCACGATCCACCATGGTCTGTACTATCCGATCATTCGCGAAAAATTCCCAAAGTTTCGTCATCTGCAAGAGATTCCACCGGTAGTCGAGACGTTCCCGCCGCACAGAAAGCGACTGCAGTTGCAGTTGACGATGCAACAGGACTCCGGCTGCGCGCAGTTTGAGACGGAGTTGGCAGATAGACTTATTCGGGTTCAACGAAATCGATTTGCGTACCACTGGCTTTCCAAAACTCCTAGCGAAACTATCCCAACCTATCCAAGTTACGAATCGAACCTTGACTCCTGTTTGGCGGAATTCGAATTATTTTCTTCATTCTGCGCCGAGCAATCGTTTGGCGAATTGTCACCAGTCCTTTGTGAAGTGATGTACTTGAACCATATCAGACCGCTCGAAGGCGAGTCCCTTGAGCAAATGGTCGAGACGATCTTCGGGGCCGGAATTGGCTCGTTTGAAATGTTCACGCTCAATAGAACGTTTGTGAAGGAAGAGAAGGGGCGATTATACGCGGAACTCAACACGTCATTCGATGACGGAACTCCATTCGTCACTTTCCAGCTTACATCGCGAGTCAATCACGTTGATGGTTCTGTTCGGAACTCGCTGGACTTGGCTCACAATTGGCTCATCGATGTGTTTTGCAACCTGACCAATTCCCAAGTTAGAAAAGATCGGTGGAAAGAAATTGGCTGAAATACCAACAAGTGTTCGACAAAACTTGCAGACATCGGCAAGGCGAGCTGAGGGGCTTGTAAGGAGCCGTAGCTATCCTCAATGGTTCGAGTTTTGCGCTCAGCAATTACAAGCAGCTGCGAGCTTGCCTGACAACTGGGATAGTTATGGTGGACTGCAGACCAATTCTCTTTCGGCTGTTCACGCAAGCATCTTTCTTGAAGAACTTGCGAGGACCGTTAGTGTTCCTCAACCTATGATCGCGGTGAATGCCAATGGAAATGTCTGCTTTGAATGGGATACCGCACGCTGGCTAATGACGGTTGAGATTACACCTCGGGGCGTTGCGAAGTATTACTACGAACATGGCAACGAAGAAATCGAGAGCACTGATACCGGTTCCTTCCATACGATCATTCAATTGCTGACACGACTGTAGATCCAATGGAACTGGTCAGCGGAGACGAGTACATTATTCGGAGGATCTCTCCACCAAGACCCGACATGAATTTCATCGCCACAAAGTCAGATTCGCGGTTCAGAGCGACCAGCGCAGCGTTGTACCGGCGAGAAGGTGAACTGGGACTCTCGTGCAGTCGGCTTTCAATAACATCATCTGCGCAACTACTTGCTCAAGTAAATGCGTCGATTCACGATGGCTGGGAAGTATGCATTTGGAAAGTGTGCGATATTCCCGAAGGACTATCCGTTGTCAAAGTGCCCAGTGATCCGCTGGACCTCGATCCAGGTCATTGCGAGATACGATCCCCGGACTTCACCGACCGATTGAAATCTAAGCTCGCAAGAGCTAGCACGGTTCTGACGCACAAAGAAATTGAAACGATGCAGGCTGGAGATATACCAAACCTCGAATAGCTCCCACGTAGTACCTCAGACGCTTGAGCATGACCCAGAGGTGGAAATGGCAGTCAAAAAGGGAGATCGCGACGCCGGGAGATCAATCCAATGTCATCGCTCCGCGATTCCGTGTTCGTGTGGGGGTTACTTACCAGGGGTTCACACACCCTGGCTATCTAATCCCACGGCTCCGCCGTTGAAATGCGTTGAAGCACCTGTGTTAGGCAAATGGGGACACATGTATTTTTCGGGTACGGGCCAATTCGGTATTTTTCATGCGCTGATTTCTTCGTCGAATACATACTCCGGATTGTATTCGACTCGGTGCAATTCCAAAGTGCGAAGATATTCTTGTTCAAACGTCTGACTGGCATGATGGTTGCGCTGATCGCGAATGTACTCTGTCAAGGTATCCCGACCAGATTGGCTAACGGAAAATACGCCGTAGCCCTTCTGCCACTCGAACTTTCCATTGATCTTGCGTTCATCATTTATCCAGCGTGATGAATTGGCTTTAATCAGGCGGACGGTATCCGCAATAGCAAACGAAGGATGAATTCGTAGAAGCAAGTGGACATGATCCTCGATTCCACCAGCATCGAGCAAACTAGCCTTGTGCTCATGAACCGTACCGCCCATATAAGCAAACAACTCCGCCTGCCAATCGTCCAAAATCAACTTGAGTCGATTCTTGGTGCTAAAGATAACATGCATTAGCAAATTGCTATGTGTCGATGGCATGGGCTAACTCCCGATCGATGGAATTGCGGATCCATCGTACCCTAATTGCGGTGGTGTATCGCGTGAAAGCCTAATTGTAAGAAATCGCGGAGCGATGGTATCGGATAGCCAGGGGTGTGAACCCCTGGAAAACGTTTGTTTGGGTTCGGGAACGGCGGAGCCGTGGCATTATTGGTGTGGTCACACACAATTGTGTGACGCGATATGTTTTCGCGACACCTCGCAATCTATGCAATGTCATCGCTCCGCGATTCAGCGTTCGTATGCGGATGCCCTCCAGGGGTTCACACCCCTGGCTATCCAATCCCACGGCTCCGCCGTTGATCGCAGGGGCTAACTCGTCTCGCCGACATTTCTTTGCTCCCTAAAATCCGTTTGTCATTCGCTTGCATCATCTTACCATTTGAGCATCACGGCTGGTCACGTTGGACGTGAATGGCCTCGCGTAAGTTGCATCGCCTCCGAGAATCAAGCGTGCCGTGACGCCAAAAACATTTGGGACAAATGTTCTACAATCAGGAACATCTTTCGAGGATGATTTTCCAACCGTTTCTACGCTCAATTTGGAAATGGCAGTCAAAAAGGGAGCCAGCGCGGCAGCCAAAAAGGGAGCCAGTGAGGGAGGGGGTGACACGGGGCTGCCGAGAGGTTCTGGTAAGCATT
>JAYVHC010000034.1:0-1932 GCA_043771575.1 Planctomycetia bacterium | reverse complement strand
GGATCTTACCAATACGGGAGACCTCGTGGGTACATTGAGATACATGGCCCCTGAAATGTTCCGCAATGAAAGCGATGCTCGCAGCGATGTTTATGGGCTGGGAATCACATTGTACGAATTGCTTACGGGGCACCCTCCGGACAACTCCAGAGATCGACTTCAAATCATCAGGCAAGTGACCAGTGGAGAACCGACGCGTCCGCGCCATTGGAATCCGTTGATTTCGAAGGATCTCGAAACCATCGTATTGAAATCGATCGAATGCGATCCCGCCGCAAGGTACCAACACGCAGGTGAATTGGCAGATGATCTGCGTCGATTTTCGAATGACTTTCCAATTTCAGCTAGGCCGGTTTCCCAATGGGAACGAGGTTGGCGCTGGTGTCGGAGGAACAGAGTACTGGCGTCCATTGCAACAGTTGCCGTAGCGGCTTGCCTGGCCACCACTGTTCTGATTTTCACATCTAATGTTGCTGAGTTTCGTGCAAATCAAGAGTTGCGATTGGCAAACACGCTGGCAGTAAGCGCCGAAAGAAAAGCGGTAGCATCAGAACAGAACGCGTTCAATTCCGAGCAGCGAGCTTCTGAAATGGCCGCATCGTTGGCATGGGAAAAAGGTCGCGACCTGTGCAAAGCATCCAACGTGGGGATTGGCCTGCTTTGGATGGCCCGAGCATTGGAAATTGCGCCCCCGACAGCCATGGGTTATGAGAGTGCGATTCGAGCAGACATCGCAGGTTGGATGGAAGAGTGTCATCTGCTTCGGAGAGCATTCGTGCATCCAAAGCGAGTGACCGTTGCCTCTTTCACAACGGATGATCGATTCCTTATCACCGGTTGTGACGATGGTATTGTGCGCTCGTGGGATTGCAACTCGGGTAAATTGCACTTCGAAATCGCTGCTCATTCACAATCGCTTACGGATATATCGTTTAGCCCAGATGGCCAAATAATGCTGACCTCCAGTCTTGATGGAACTGCACGCCTGTGGGATACCGATTCGGGATTATCTGGAAAAACCGTAATTCGTCATTCCTCACCAATTCTGTCGACGGCATGGAGCCGCAAAGAAGATTTATTAGTGACTGGTGGAAATGATGGAAAAGTACGATGCTGGGATAGGGCAGGCCGAGAATTGGGTGATCCGATGGTGGCGAGCGGCCCCGTCTTATCGATGGACATTAGTCCCGATAACTTGACTCTGGCTACGGCAGGCGGGAACGCCGAGAGTAAAAAGGGCGAAGTCCTGTTCTGGAGCCTTGAGAGTCGTCAACGATCGCCCGTACAACTGGATGCCGCTAAGCAGTTTCGAGCAATTGCATTTAGTCCTGATGGAAAGTTCGTTCTGTCAGGAGATGACAACTGGGAGGCCAATCTTTGGCAAACGAAGACCGGTGAACTGGTGGCTAAAATCTTGCAAGATGGCAACGCAAGCAGCGCTTGCTTTGCTCCTGATGGACAGACTTTGTTGATCGCAAGTGAAGATACCTCATCCGCCAACCTTGTCGAACTTCGACACTTGCTCCCACGCAGGAATTCAGCGACACCTACAATCTACCGAATTGTTCCTTCAAACATCCTTCATCGTGGGCCATTGCAAACCTCTCGATTTAGTCACGATGGACTTGCCTTGGTGACTGCCGGTGTCGATTGTGTGGCCCGCATCTGGAAGCGCGCCATAGCTCGACTTCCTGAACAGCAACTGCTGCTGTCAGCAAGTGCATCTAAAGTCGCCATCGCCTCCAGCGAACATTTGGCGGCAGTCTCGGACGTCCACGGTCAAGTATTGTTATGGAACCTTAAAGATGGAGGTCAGACAAACGGCGCTTTGCCCCATCCGCGACGAGTTAACTCGATGTTCTTTTCAACCAATGACCAGCGGCTTGTATCCGAATGCAGCGACGGCATATTGCGGCGCTGGGAAATTCCATC
>JAYVHC010000033.1:0-3620 GCA_043771575.1 Planctomycetia bacterium | reverse complement strand
CGACTACTATCAACTCTCTGCGAAGGAATTGATTCTCGACGACGAGACGGTGAAGGCCATTGAGTCGCAACGGGGATTTAATTCACAGCGCGTGATGACCTATCTGGCCAATGCCATCTACCGCGTCGACGCGACGGGAGCAGCTGACCAGTCGACTGAAGTTCCGTATTCCATTGTGGCGGGAATTGAGGGCGGTGGAGGAATCGATCTGGACCGATTTTCCACGATCCCGCTGGACGGAGTTGCAAAACGACCGTGTTGGATCAACTCATGGCTGGCAAATCAATTGAAAGTTGTACCCGGTGAATTGATTCAACTGAACTACTTCGAGCCGGAGACCGTCGATGGTCTCGAAGTGGAAGTCAGTCAGCAGTTTATCGTAGCTGGCATCGTCCCCATAGAAGAACCTGAGAAATCGTATCGGCGAGAAGATTTGGCCAAATACTCGCGGTTGCCGACTGTCTTCAACGACCCCCATCTAACGCCGGAGGTTCCGGGAGTGACGGACCAAGATTCAATCAACAATTGGGATCTACCGTTCAAAACAGATCGTACAGTGCGCAAGGTTGATGACGCCTACTGGAACAATCATCGATTGACTCCGAAAGTGTTCTTGCGCTACAACGATGCATCGTCACTCAAGCTATTCGGCAGTCGCTTCGGAAGCACAACTTCGCTGCGATTCGACAGCCAACAAGTCAGCGACGAAGCCGTGTTGCGAGCTCAAATCGAAAACGCATTGCTGCACACTAAACAGCCAAAAGGTTTAATTTTCCAGCCGATTCGCGCGCAACAATTAAAATCTGCTTCCGGCACCACTCCCTTCGACATGCTTTTCTTGTCGCTTAGTTTTTTTGTCATCGTGGCCGCATTGTTATTGGTGTCGCTGTTGTTTCGGTTGGGCGTTCAACAGCGGACCAGTCAAATCGGATTGTTGCTCGCGCAAGGATTTGCACCGCAGCGAGTACGGAGTTTGCTTGTGCGCGAAGTCGCGATCGTTTCTTTGATCGGTTCATTCGCAGGGGTACTGCTGGGATTGCTTTACGCGCGGTTGATGATTGCCGGCTTGCAGTCGTGGTGGTTGGGGGCGATATCGGTTGCGTTCTTGAAATTTAGTTTTACGCCGCTCAGTCTGGCGATTGGAGCGACTTGCGGAGCGCTCGCGAGCCTCTTTACCATCTACTGGAGTTTGCGAAACCTATGCCGGCTCGCGCCGCTAACTTTACTGCGAGGAAGCTCCAATGATACGAACACTGGAAATCGGCAATTGAGTCGTTGGATGTTGACGTTTGCGAGCCTGTGTGGGATGGGTGCGTTACTGCTCAGTGTGATTGCTTTAGGACAGACTGGAATGGCGCGCGCGGGGTGTTTCTTTGGCTGCGGTATGTTGCTGCTGAGCGGTGCCTTGATCGGGGCGCGTGAATGGTTGGCAACGCGCGGTGAATTGCAGCCCAATCCCGCTAACGCGGGACTGTTTTGGTTAGCTTGGTTGGCGGTTTGTCGTAATCCCGTACGCAGCGTGCTCAGTCTTGGGCTGCTCTCGGTGGCGACTTTCATGATTGCCTCCATGGGCGTTTTTCAAATGTCGCCCACGACACAAGGTTATGGCGGTTTTGATTTGATGGCGGAAAGTTCGCAACCCCTCTATCGCAACATTGCGTTACCCGAGGTTCGCGAGCAAGCCATTGGCAACAAGTCAAAGGCAATTTCCGGTGCGACCATTGTCAGTCTGCGGGCCAGATTGGGTGAGGATGCGAGTTGCAATAATTTATTTCAGGTCGGCCAGCCAACTGTACTGGGTGTTACCAAACAATTGAGCGACGTGGAGCAAGCTTCGGGTGTGGATATGCGTTTCCAGTGGGCGGCGGCGGCCGTAAAAGAGTTGCCATGGTCTGCGTTGGAACCACCAGCTACGGGATCGGTTGAATCTCCGATTCCAGTAGTCCTGGATCAAAATACCGCACAATGGAGCTTGCACCAAGGCGCGTCGCTCGGCGCTATTACCAAGTTGCGCTTCGATGGCCAATGGGTCCACTTTAAGACAGTCGGGTTGCTGTCGAATAGTGTCTTGCAAGGTAGGTTGCTGATTGGAGAAGCAAACTTCAAGTCACTCTTTCCAACCCTGAGTGGTTTTCAGTTCTTCTTGATTCGTAGCGGTTCCGTTCCGCAAGCGGTAGCGATGGAGACGCTGGAAAGCGGTTGGAGCGATGATGGATTAGATGTTGTTTCCAGTGAGCTTGTGCTCAGACGGATGTTGAGTGTTCAGAATACCTATATCAGCGCCTTTCAATCGCTTGGCGCATTGGGGCTGTTACTGGGTACGTTTGGTCTAGCCGCAGTTCAGACGCGAAGTGTGATCGAACGGCGAAGGGAGTTGTCGCTGATGCGGGCTGTCGGTTTCTCAGACGCACGTATTGCAAGAATGCTGACTTTGGAGACGGCCCTGTTGCTCGGTGGCGGGATGTTGATTGGCGTTTTTGCAGCGGCGATTGCGATTGTGCCCTACATCATCGAGGTCGGTCCACACCTGAGTTTGTTGCAGCCGTTTGTAATGCTGGTGCTAGTGCTGGTCGCGGGTGCTCTGTCGGCTCTACTGGCGATTCGAACTGCCATGCAACTGCCGATATTAGCTGGATTGCGAGCTGAATAGACCCTCATATGTCGCTTGATCGAAATATTCCCCCTGAATTCGCTGCGCAAACGCTCTCGCAATTTGCCATCGTATCGATGAAGCCGATGGTAGGCGGGTTAAGCGGTGCGAGGGTATGGCGCTGCCACAGCAATTTGCACGGTCCATTGTGCTTGAGGCAATGGCCGTCAACACACCCAACCCAACCGCGATTGCAGTTCATTCACCACGCACTCGATCAAGCCAATAAACAATTGCCTTTCATCCCAAAATTGTTTCGCGATTCCGATGGTAAGAGTTTCTGGGCAGTCGGCGAATGCCTATGGGAAATCACGCAGTGGATGCCAGGACAAGCGGATTACATGCGTCAACCAAGTCGCGAAAAACTTGCAGCCGCAGTCAATACGCTGGCGGAGGTGCACCGCGTTTGGCATGATTTGTCGCATGCGCAGGATGTGAGCCCGAGCGTCGCGCAGCGGATTGAGATGCTGAGTGAATGGTTGGCAATGCGTAACCTAGTCGAGCAAATAGGCGCTGGGCTGCGCGGTCCGGTCGAATCAGCGGCCTGCATGTCGACCGTGCGGATGTTGCATGCACGCGGCCCGCAATTGCTGGACGAATTGCAAGTTGCGAGTGGAGTTAAGGTGATGTTGCATCCCGTGTTACGCGACATCTGGAGCGATCATGTGCTTTTCCACGGCGAACTAGTGAGCGGCATCATCGATTTTGGGACAGTACGTATGGATGAACCCGCAGCGGATTTGGCACGGATGTTGGGGTCGCTGCATCCGTTCGAAGAGGATGTCCGATTAGTGGCAATTGAGGCCTATAATCGCCAACGGCCTTTGCATGAGGTGGTACCCGCAAGAGTTGAACTGCTGGACCGCAGTGGTACTTTATTAACTGCCTTGCAATGGATGCAGTGGTTGGTGCTAGAGCGTCGCAAGTTTAATGTGGAGGCTGGAAGGTTGCTTGAGCGGTGGCAGACTGC
>JAYVHC010000032.1:0-17064 GCA_043771575.1 Planctomycetia bacterium | reverse complement strand
GTTTCGGTAATCGCATTTCTTGCAACTATGCAAGTTGCACTTGCGCAAGACAGTGCCGACCCTTGGATCAAAAAGAAAGCCGACAGTTTCAAGCCGCTCTCAGCGGAACAAAAAGCGGCTATCGAAAACGCGGTGCCCACCGCAGCAGCCGCGAAGCCCAAGAAAGCGCGTCGCTTGTTGGTCTTTTATCGCTGCGAAGGGTTCATTCACAGTTCGATACCGCATGCCAACCTTGCACTCGAATCGATGGGCAAGAAGACAGGGGCTTTCACAGTCGACCTAGCGGACACTTACGATGTATTCAATACAGAGAACTTAAAGCTGTACGATGGCATTCTGCTTAATAGTACTACGGGTATGCAATTTCCAAAGCCCGAACATCAAAACGCGTTTCTTGATTTTGTCAGTGGCGGTAAAGGCTTGGCAGGTATTCATGCGGCCAGCGATAATTTTGGTCGCCATCCGGAATGTCGTGCGATTGTGGGCGGCGAGTTCGGTGGCCATCCTTGGAACGCAGGTGGCAATTGGGCCTTCAAGCTTGACGATCCCGAGCATGTACTGAACAAGGCTTTCGGCGGGAAAGGCTTTTGGCACTCCGACGAAATCTATCAGTACAAGCCTGAAACTTATGTCGGCACCAAAGTACTACGCGTGCTAGTCAGCCTGGATATGAAGCAAGACGAAGTCTCCAAGATTATCAACGATGGGCCACGCGAAGTTCCTGTTTCATGGTTGCGCAAAGCGGGAGACGGCCGGGTCTTTTACACCAATTTCGGTCATCGGGATGACACATTTACCAAGCCTGCAATTCTGAAGCACATGCTTGACGGGATCCAATACGCACTCGGTGACCTCGAAGCGGATGCTACACCGACTGCTGAAGCTGGCTCGAAGCAACCCGCGTTGGCGCCTGCCAAGTAAATCAACGCTTCGCAAGCTGGCAGGGGAGCGATATGAAATAATTCGTTCCGGAAAGCTCGCTGGCTCACTTGAAAGTATTCGTCCGCTGGAAAAACGCGAGTTGACTTCGGTCCGTTGTCCTTCGGCAGAACGGTTGGGGACAACCGTTCTACACTTTTTATCAGCCCAGCCTCGCCCGCCCGAGCTCAAAGGCTCGGCAGGAGCTTCGCGCCACGGAGTACTGGGAATGGCCGAGTAGAACGTCAACTTACAAACCTTCTTCGCCGATACCGTAGCGTTTCAGTTTCTCGCGTAAAGTGGCGCGATGCATGCCGAGCAGATCAGCCGCGCTGGAACGGTTCCCTTTGGTGGCTTCCAGCCCCTCACGCAAGAAGATAGGCTCGACAGCAGCCAGAAAGCGATCGAAGAGGCCTTCGCTCGGGGGCATTCCAGAAGGGGATTGCGCTTTTAGTTCTTGGCGAATCCAGGATTGAACCAGTGTCTCAAGGGGCGGTGTCGCGTGCGTGGCGACGACGAACGCAGGTTGTGAAGCGGGTAGGTGACGCTTCCCAATCTCGCCGCCCCGAGCCATCAGCGCGGCGTGTTCGAGCGTGTTGCGCAGTTCTCGAACGTTGCCGGGCCAATCACGTCGCTTGAGTTCTTCGATGGCATCCGCATCGAGCGCCGCTCCTGGCTGCTGATAACGCAGGCGGCGAAGCAAATGCTGACACAACTCTGGTAGGTCATCTGCTCGATCCCGCAAAGCGGGCATGTGAATTTCAAAAACTGCCAAGCGAAAGTACAGATCTTGACGAAAATCGCCACTGGCAACTTTATTGACAAGGTTCTGATGAGTGGCTGCGATGATTCTGGCGACGCATTGCTTCGGTCGCACATCCCCAACCAACGTGAAATGGCCCTGTTCGAGCACTCGCAAAAGCTTGACTTGCTGAGGCATGGGCAAGTCACCGATTTCGTCGAGCAGTACGGAACCACCTGCAGCGATCGCAAAGAGACCTTCGCGGCGTTCATTCGCGCTGGTAAAGGCTCCTTTGACATGACCGAACAACTCACTCTCAATCAAACTCGGGTTCAGTGCAGGCAAGGCAATCGGAATGTATGGCTGATCGCGCCGTGCGCTGTAAATGTGAATCGCTGCCGCGGCAAGTTCTTTCCCGGTTCCGCTTTCCCCGGTTATCAAGACCGGCACATCGCTGCTAGCAGCGAGTGCAATTTTCTTGAATACCTCCTGCATGGCGGCCGAGTGTCCCACTAGCACGTGATCAAACTGGACTCTGCCCTCCTCGCTCCTCGCCTCGGGTAGAGCGATCTGTCGTTTCGACGGTTCGAGAGCAGCCCGCATCACCGCTGCGGCTCGGTCCAAGTCGAAGGGCTTAGTCAAGTAGTCGGTAACTTTTTTTTGATAGGCTTCGACTGCTGTGGTGAGATCGCCGAAGGCGGTAATAAGAATAATCGGCACGTTCCCGGCCAGTAACAGAAACTCTGAGATCGCATCTAGGCCGGACATTCCCGGCAACCGCACGTCGAGTACGATTAGATTTGGTACATGCCGCTTGGCCGCTGCGATGCCTGCTTCGGCTGATGAAACGGCATCCACCGAATGCCCTTCGGCTTGCAGCATTTTCTTTAGCGCCCAACAGATCGCGGGTTCGTCATCGACAATCAAAACATGCGGCATCGGTGATCATTCTGTTGATTGAATCGGTGGACCCGCGATAGGCAAACGCAGGCAGAAAACGGTTTCATTCGATTCGCGATGCCAAGCGATTTCCCCAGTCAGTTCTTTGGCGGCTTTGGCAACGAGAGCTAACCCTAAACCGACTCCCTCGCGTTTTGTCGTCACCAACGGATCAAACATTCGCGATTGCACTTCTAGCGTCGGCCCCGGTCCATTGTCGCTGATCTCGATCGACAGCCAACCCGGTGTGCTCCTGGCCGTTCGTAAACCGACACGTCCATCTTGCCCAGCAGCTTGAATTGCGTTCAACAACAGGTTGAGAACCGCAGAAGTAAGCAATTCGCTTTGCCGGATCGTGATCGACTCGAGCTCCGGCGTGCGTGCAGCGTGCAACTGACTACCGAGATGTTCGGCCATCGGCCGCACGAGTTCCGTGACGTTGTCGAGGATCTCATTGAGCAAAAATGATGACGTGTCGGCCCCAATCGCCACTTCGCCACCGAGCCTCAACCAGCGCATCAATTGGTCTTCGGCCAATCGCAATTGACGCATGGCGACCTCAATCGATTCGGCGTCTTGATGACATTCTTTCCCATGCAGTTGAATCGCCAGTCGCGCGCCGGTCAACGTATTTCGCAAATCATGCGAGAGCCCAGCGGCTAATGCGTGCACGAGGCGTTCGCGCTCGGCGGAGTGAATACGAGCTTCCATCAGTTGCAGTTCTTCCGCCATGCGATTGACACTCGATGACAACTCGTGCAATTCATCATGCTGACCAACCAATTCAATCGGGGTATAGTCACCCGCCGCGATGCGTTGAACTTTGTGTTGCATTGCCTGCAAGCGACGCACAATTCGCTCGGTTAACCAAGCGGCGATGGCACCCAAACAGAGCGCCGTGGCGAGCCCGGTGATGAGCGGTAAAAGAAGTGCTTGAGAACGCATCTGGCGCACCGTTGATTGGTCCATTAAGATACCGACCCAAGCAATTTGTTGCGATCTGCCCGGGGGGTCCGCTCCTTCGAATCGCAGCCAACCGGTATGGTATAAGCGGTTATCAGGTGCGCGAAAAGCATGATCAATGGTAATACCGCTGGATATTCCGCCGTTTGCTAAAGCGCCGTTGGCCAGAGCAACGACCGGCGATTCAGGCAGCGAATTATTTTGCATCAAAGTTGAATCGACAATCCGCCCGGAACCATCGAGCAATAATAGCTGGGTATCGGTTAACTCTGCGACGGCTCTCAACACGGTCGAAGTCATCGGATAATTTGGTGCCGCGACAGAGCGTCCAATACTTGTCAATCGCTTTTCAACTTCAACTTGTGTTTGGCGATGCGCGAACCACCAAGCGCCCAAAGTCAGACCGCCAACAACAAGAATGGTTGTTCCCAAAAATGAGAAAATCCACTGGCGGCGCAGGCTTACTGGCGGTCGCTGGGGCGTATCGGGGTTGAGCAGATTGTCGGTCAAGTTGAGTTTCGATTTCAGTGGCAGATTTTTCGCCCAACGCGTTGCAACGTCATGCGCTCCGTCGGAGTCCAGGCTTAGCCGCCGTGCCGATTGAAGTTCGTTAAAGAATTGACCACCCAAGCCTGGACTCCAACATGCGAGCTATGGCAAACGGCAATCCGCGAAATGCAGCTTCCATTCTAAGCCGCGAGAACAGGTCTTGCGAAGCGAGCACAAAATTTGGTTCGGCTGGGAAAAACCTGCGGTGGGTCGCATCTACCGCAGGCGACCGCGCCCTACCTTAGGCATGAAGCCTATGCCACACCTAGATGACCTTCCGATTTATCTGGGTAACGAATCACTGGACAAAAAACAGCGAGGCAACAACTGCTCCAATTGCTTTGCGGTAGAATCTAGAGCAGACTATGCAACCGATGGAAAGCTTGCGCCCCCAAAAGGCGACCCGCTTTGGCCTTTCCCAATTTCAAACTTTTGCAAACTAGTGCTCAATGGCTAAGCTCAAAAGAATTCGTGGCGGTTATCTGTTTTGTTTGCTTGCGAGCTGCTGTGGCCTGTATTTGCTTCAGGGTCTGCGCCCAGTTTTCGCACAGACCGACACAGTACAGACCGATTCGGCACCGAACGCAGCGGCACCGAAGCCAACCGACAGTTACGAGGGTCTCTCCATTGTCTCACTGACTGTGGCGCCTCAGACACGCGCGGTACCAAACGGTGTGCTCATTGTTCGTTGTGAGGTCAGCAACTCGGCAAAGACTGCGGCGACAGGCTACTTGGTGGGTCGCATCAATGGTCAAACTGGCGAAGAAGACCGTCGACGCATCGAATTGGCTGGGGGCGATTCAAAGACCTATGACATTCAGTTGCGAGTGGCAAATGTCATACCCAATCCGACGTTGGAGGTCGTGATGACCTTGAATGTGATGCAAGGTGATCGCGAAATCATGGTGCAGCGTGGTGACCAGCCCGTCATGCGCAGGCTGACGTTGCAAGTTCCTCAAGACGAAAACATGACGGCGATCGTCATGGATTCCGAGCCGCCGATTGCCAATTATTGGCAGTGGCCCGATACCAAGCCTTTTTTCACCTACGAATTGGCGGTCGCGACGCGAATTGATGCTATGTTCACGCGCAGATGCTTGATCTTAGATTCAGAACCACTGCCGCTGAATCTCGCCGATTGGAATTGCATCAGCCTCTTGATAATTGCAAATCCCTATTACTTCGACGATGCGGCAAATGTCACGGTCATGCAACAATACTTGCAGGGTGGAGGAAGCATTTGGATCATGTTAGACCGTGTTGATACCGACGCCATTGGCGATTTGCTTCCTGAAAACCAACAGATTGAGACGATTGCGACGGTGAATTTGAATCGATTTGAGGTCGAGGTCAGCGGTAACTCTTTCGCAGCCCAAGACCGAACAGTGGACCGCGATGACTACGTACAGATGAAACGCGTTGTGCAAAATGGGGGTGTCGTGACCCATTCGATTGACGGTTGGCCAGCGGCAATTTGGATGTCGGTTGGGCGAGGTAAATTGTTATTGACGACGTTATCGGGTTCCGGTTGGATTGAACCTCGCAAAACACAGAAAAGTCTCGATCCGGTCGAGCAATCGTCGTACACGATGTCCATGTGGGCTGCAGGATTCGCAAGTGAAATTCACAATCTAAAGGCCCAGCGCCCATTGGATATGGCTAAGGAGCCGTACCCTATCGATCGTATCGGCAATCCAGTGGTTTCGCGATCGTTAGTTGGATTTATCCTATTAGCCTTTTGCGTTTGCTTGATCGCTTTCGGTGTTTGGCACGTTCTCGGTGGCGGGATACCTAAATTGGGATTGGTTGCACCGACGTTAGCGCTCGTCGCCTCCGTGCCGCTCATTGTCGCCTCTGTACTTCAGCGGCGCGATATTCCAGCGATGGTTACGGCTTTACAATTAGTTCAAATCGAATCACCGAGCGGAACATATCTGCGCGAAGCTGCCGCTGTGTACAGTAGTGATTCGCAATCGATGGAGTTAATTGGAAAAGGAGATGGGCTTGCAATTCCGTCGTCAGCGATCGAAACCGGAATTCGCAGTGTCGTTACGGAAGACTTCCAGCACTGGCGTATGACAAATAACGCCTGGCCGGCAGGAACATGGAGATACAAAACGCAGTTGGCGCTAACGGAAATAACCTTCGTCGCGCAGGCCAAATTGACCGAAGAGGGTCTGAGCATTGAACTTCCGCAAGAATTAGCACAACCGTTGGAGGATAGCGTTGTGAACATGGCGGCTGGAGCACCGTCGCTTGGAAAGCCCACTGATGGCGGAAAGCGATTACTGATCGATGGCAATTTACCGGCCGAAGGCGAACGTTGGACGACGGACACCATCGTCAGCGATGAGCAGCGGCGCCGAGCGGAGCTATATACAAAACTCTTCGAGAACCTCTCAGAGGCTCAGATCCCGGTGCGGACGCTGTGCGGTTGGACGGCGCTTTGGCCGCAAGCACCCCAGTGGAATGTGGATATTGAGCGACGAGGAACAGCCTTAGTTACCATGCCGGTCCGCCTAGCGACTCCTGAGGTGGGTTCGCGAGTTCTCATTCCGTATTCTCTCATACGAATTGAACATGCAAACATTAAGAACGCATCTTCGATTTTTCGGCAGGACACAGGCCGATTTATAAATGAAGCGACCTTGGCAACGGAAGCAGACTTTGCATTTGTTTTGCCTCCTGAGGCTGTGCCACTCGAAGCTAAATCGGTCACGATCGATTGGGATATAAAAGCTCCCAGTCGTAAAGTGCGACTGTTGTGCGTCTGCGAAGGTGGTCCGATCGAATTGGTTGCTTTGAACGCACCATCGATTCCTTGGAAGAGCACTATCGATGACGCGCAAGTCCTAAGTGAACTGCGCGATGGTCGCTTGGTACTACGCATCGCAATCTCTGGCGGTGAGGAACTGGAGAGCGCCCAAAGCAGTTTTGTCAGTTGGCGCATCAAGCACCTGCGACTCAATGTTGACGGACGGACTTTGCCCCGACATCGCATGGTTCCAACCCCTCAAAAATAATCCAATTGAATCACGTTCGAAGTACTCAAATTCACTCCATCGACTTTGGAATATGTAATGTCAGACCATGTACTTGAAACGAAAAACCTTACCAAAAGATACGGCGACTTCGTTGCGCTCAATGACCTGACGATTCATGTCGACCGAGGCCAAATCTTGGGCTTCATCGGGCCTAACGGAGCAGGCAAGACAACGACCATTAAAATCCTTGTCGGACTTTCGCGGCCCACGTCTGGGTCGGCTTTCATCGGCGGCGTCAATTGCAGCGAAAATGCGTCGAAGATCAAGCGTTTGGTGGGCTATATGCCTGACCGGTTTGGGTCCTATGACAACATGCGTGTCCACGAGTATTTAGATTTCTTTGGTGCAATCTTTGGAATTTCTCGTAGCGTTCGCCGCAAACGCATCGCTGATGTGATGGAGATCACGGATACGAATTATATGCAAGATAAGTTCGTGGAGAGCTTAAGCCACGGTATGCAACAGCGAGTCGGCATTGCGAGAACGCTCTTGCACGATCCGGAGGTACTTATTCTTGACGAACCCGCCAATGGTCTGGACCCGCGCGCCAGAATTGAGATGCGACAGTTGCTACTGCGTTTGGCCGGTGAAGGGAAAACGCTCATCGTTACCAGCCATATCTTGCCGGAGTTGGCTCGTATTTGTAACACTGTGGCCATTATCACTGGCGGAAAACTACAGGCCTTCGGCTCGCTGGATGATGTGATGAGTCGCTTGTGCCCGCAGCGCAGTTACGAAGTGCAATTAGCCACCGCCGAGCATCTGCCCAAGGCTGAAGGAGTACTAAAACAATGTCTGCTTGCAGCGGAACCAGTTACGGTCAGCCAAACGGAATGTGTACTTCGCTTTCCAACTTCGCGCTCTGAAGCAGACCTGGTTGAAGTGCTTAATCGGCTGGTCGTCGCTGACGTTGCGGTTTCACAATTCCGCGAAGTAGCTAGCGATCTCGAAGACGCGTTTTTATCGGTCGCTGACGATAAACAAATTACCGCTGTTGCCTGATACAGTTGGCGCGGAACAACCGATCGTTCTCAACCCGTTTCATCATTCTTCAATCATTGAACCACTGTGACAAGTATTCCCCTATTACAAAATCCGATCCTTCGGCGTGAGTTGTTGGATCGTTTGCGCAGCCCGAAAACCATGTTTGCAGTAATCGCCGTGGCGGTGATGTCTTCAATGTTGGTGTTGATGCGCTGGCCGACCGACGCCACCATTGACTTGGTCAGCCAGGGGGCGTTGCAAGTCTTTCGTCCCGTCGCATTTGCCATTGCGATCGCCATTATGATGTTGATTCCTGCTTTTCCGGCCACTGCATTTGTCACCGAACGTCGGCGTGGCACATTAACTTTGTTACTCAACTCGCCGACGACTCCATGGCAAATTTACCTTGGAAAGCTCTGCGGCAATGTGCTGCTGTCAATGTTGATATTTTCTGTCAGTCTGCCGGCGCTGATGGCTTGTTTCGCGATGGGTGGCATCTCGCTCATTGGACATATCGGGCCACTACTATTAGTGCTAACCGGAATGGCCATCCAGTATTCGGCGTTAGGGTTGTGGATAAGCGTGCGCTCACAATCCGCCGACGCAAGTTTACGTTGGACTTATGCGGCCGTATTGGCGCTCGCGGTGCTGTCGATCGGCCCCACGGTGCTAGTGGGTAAACTGACAGGCTTTAAATCGTTCATTGCCCATTGGATGACCGCACTGTCGCCGATTCCTGCCTTACAACAGATTACAGGGTCTCAAGCACAGGCAGGCGAAATTGGCATATCGACTGGCTGGCCGGAGTTTCTTGTCGTGAGTTGCATCATCACGCTCGGGTTAGCCATTGCAACCTTAATGAAGCTAGATCCGCTGTTGTTGGATCGTGCGCGGCCAACTGGAAAAATCGTCGATGGTACAAAGGCAGGCGGTTGGACGCGCCGCATGGCATATCTTGTCGATCCGCAAAGACGTAAGTCGGGAATTGCCTGGTGGCTCAATCCCGTCATGGTCAAGGAGTTTCGAACTCGCAAGTTCGGACGCTTGCATTGGCTGTTGCGTTTGGTTGCAGCGGGCGGCATCGTCTCCTTACTACTAACGGTGGTCGCGGCCACTGGAACCGTCAGTTGGGGCGTTGAACGCATCGCCGCATCGATGGTACTGATGCAGGTAGCATTGCTCTTGTTACTTGGACCAAGTCTTGGCGCGAACCTGATCGCAGCGGAGGTGGAAAGCGGTGGTTGGCAGTTGCTGCGAGCTGCACCCATCTCTCCGATGCGAATTATCGTTGGCAAGTTAATGAGTACGGTTTGGACCTTGTTGCTGTTATTGCTAGCGACACTGCCTGGGTATGTCGTGATGAGCTACATTCAGCCTTCCATCGGCGGCCAAGTGGGCAACGTGGTCATTTCCTTGTTAATTGCGATCGCTTTGGTCACTAGCATTAGTGCGTGCGTAAGCGCGTATTGTAAGACGACCGCCGTGGCAACCGCTACCAGCTATGCAATTCTGCTGACATTATTCGCGGGGACTCTCCTGGTATGGTTGGCGCGCGGAAAACCATTCGGCCCATTGTTAGTTGAACGCGCGCTACTATTCAATCCTGCAGCCATCGCGCTCGCTGAAATGAAAACACCTGGTTTCGAACAATACAATTTGACGCCGCTGGGTTGGTACATCGGCATTGGCTTGTCGCTGGTTTGTATTGCGATTCTCGGATTCCGAACACTGCGAATGACTCGGCCTGATTAGCCGCTGTTTGTACAAGGTTCCTAGCCCCTTTTTCGCGCTCTGGCCCCTTTTCAACGATTGAAAATGAAAATAGGCATACTACTGTTCTTGTCGACCGTGTTCCTATCGCAATGTTGTGTGGTTCAATGCTGCTTCGGGCAGCGGACGAAACCGCTGCAGCATTTTTGGGAAGTATCACCCGACTTCGGCGATATTTGGAAGATCGAATTGCCTGAGCGCGTAATCCATTTTGATGTTGAATCGCTCAATTCGAAGCAGGTGCAAGAGCGAGTGGAGGTCGCGCGGATGATTTGCCGCGAGTACAAAAACTCGAACTTTAAAACAAAAGCACGCGCACTTGAATTGCTGCTCTCCTGTTTAGTAAAGAATGAAGAGCCAATTATGTCGCGACGTGCGATGATTTCTGCGGCCACGCTGCTCGACGATGGAACTAACTCCGCGAGGCTCTGGGAAATTGCGCAAGCGGACACACTCTCGCGCACGACCGTTGAGAAAGCACTGACAAAGTGGAAGAGTCCTGTGGCACTGGAGGCTTGGCGCAAGCGATTGACCAACCCGTTGGTCACTCCCGCAGAAATTGCGATGGCCATCGAGGGTTTAGCTGCCGTAGGCGGAAGTCACGACACTAGGGCATTGCAAGGAGTGTTGCGCGGCAATGGTACAACCAATACAAATCGTCACCTGGCGGCCACTGCGCTCGGGCAACTGAACCAAGATGGGTTAAACGATTTGGCTCAGCAGGTCCTCGATTCGGATATCGATCAGCGTCATTTGCTCGCCGCCGAATTGCTTTCGCACCATACGGGAGACCAGACTCTTGCGCAATTGCGAATCATCTTCAATGAGGGCTCGAATGTCGCTCAGTTTGTCGCTGCGCAGGCGCTAATCGCTCACTTCCCTCAAGTTGCCCGCGAAAATGCTCCGCAGATGGCCGCCCACGCTGATAGCACGATGCGCATCCTCGCACTGCAGTTGCTTGATAAATTCTCCGATGAAGCAAGTCTGCGACTGCAAGCGAGACTACTCAATGATCGCAACATCGACGTCCGCCGCCTTGCTGGAACCCAACTGATAAAACAAGCGACTGAAGGACCGCGAAAACTTGTTGACGAGTTTGTAACGGAACACATGAATGCGGAACCTTGGCCGGGAATCGAACAAGCGATCATTATGGCGGTCAGCCTTCAAGATCTAACTCGATGTACCAAATTCCTGGATCTGCTTGAACATCCTCGACCTGAGGTCAACATGCATGCCGGTTGGGCCTTGATGGAGCTAGCGCAAGATTCTGTGATTTTGGCAAGCCTTGAGCCACATGTGGAAAAAGCCACTGCCTTCTTGCTGGAGAACGGTGTACGACCGCCCCTTTACAATACTGACACAATTCGGCTGAGTTACCTGTTTGAAGCATTCGGCCGTAACAAGTATGAACCGATGCACAAGCTGCTGATGAACTATGTACCGAAGAACAATTTCAAATTGGGGTATGCCAGCCGAGCGTCTGCAATTTGGGCACTCGGACAACTCAATCATGGAAAAGACAACAAAGAATTGCGCGAGGCTCTGTTCGAGCGAATTGCGGATGTCTTATCCATTCCGCCGGAAGACTATCTTGTACGATTCGCCTGCATACTGGCGCTTGGGGAAATGGGATTTACGGACAGTTTGCCAACGCTGAGGCAATTTAGCGAACGCATCCCCTTTCCCATAGGATATGCTTGCGAATGGGCGACTAAGCATATAGAAAAGACCAACCCAAAGTAAGCAAGTTGAAAATGCAAATGAAAATGAAAATACGCATACAACTGTTTTTGTCGGCCGTGCTCCTTTCGCAAGTCTGCTTTGTTCAATGCTGCTTTGGACAACGGACAAAACCTCTGCAACATTTTTGGGAAATATCTCCTGACTTCGGCGATATCTGGTCGCACCCCACAACGGAGCAGACGGTACGTTTTGACGTCGAATCTCTGAGTTCAGCTCAGTTACAAGATCGCGTGCGCGTGGCACAGATGATTTGTCGCGAGCACAACAACCCTAATTTCAAGCAGAAAGCGCGCGCGCTCGAGTTGCTGAACGCGCATGTGACGGATACCGACGCGCCGATTCAATTGCGACGCGCGATAATTTCCGCTGCAACGCTGCTCGATGATGGTAAGCACGCGGCGAAGCTTTGGGAGGCTGCTCAAGCGGATGCGCTGATGCGTTCGACCGTCGAACGGGGGCTGATCAGATGGAAATGTTCTATCGCGATTGAAGCTTGGCGCAAGCGATTGAGCGACCCATTTGCCAAGCCAGCTGACATTGCGATGGCGATCGATGGCTTGGCGGTAATCGGCGGAAGTGAAGACACTGGGCGGTTGCAGGAATTGCTTCGATCTAACACGACAACGGTTATTAACAGGCACCTTTCGGCCATCGCGCTTGGACAGCTGCGTCGGGAGGGCTTAAACGATCTGGCTCAACAGGTTGTCGATTCTGACGTTGAACACCGTCATTTGCTTGCCGCCCAAATATTGAGGCAGCACATGGGTGACAAGACCCTGGCGCAATTGCGAGTTATTTTCAACGAGGGATCGAATGAGGCACAGTTTGTCGCCGCGCAGGCTATGTGTGATCACGTTCCCGACGTGGCGCGAGAATACGCAGCCCAGATGGTCGCGCACGCTGATAACACCCTGCGCATGCTCGCTCTGAATCTATTGGATAAACTGTCCGACGAAGCAAGTCTACGTTTGCAAGCAAAATTGCTGAATGATCGCAATATGGACATCCGACGCCTGGCAGGAAATCAATTGGTCAAGAAAGCAATCGAAGGACAACGGCCACTCATTGATGAATTTATTAGCGAGCACTTGAGCGCGGAACCCTGGCCAGGAATCGAACAGGCGATCATCATGACGGTTAACCTCCAGGATCGGTCAAGGTGCAAACGCATGGTGGAGTTGCTTGAACATACCCGACCTGAGGTCAATATGTACGCAGGCTGGGCGGTGATGGAGTTAGTACAGGATGAGGCGATCCTGGCAAGCATAGAAACTCATGTTGAAAAGGCGACTGCCTTTCTGGTGGAAAACGGAGTTAGACCGCCTCTGTACGCGAGCGATACGATTCGTTTGAGTTTTCTGTTTGAAGCGTTCGGTCGAAACAAGTATGAACCCATGCACCAACTGCTGATGAAATACGTACCGAAGAACGATTTCAAGTTGGGTTACCCCAGTCGCGCATCAGCCATCTGGGCACTGGGACAACTTAACAAGGGCAAAGACAACCGGGCGTTGCGCGAAGCGTTATTCGAGCGCATCGCGGATTTGGCACCCGTCATGCCTGAAGACCAACTTGTCCGATTCGGCTGCATTTTGGCGCTAGGGGAAATGGGATTTGCGGATAGTCTTCCCACGTTGAAAAAGTTCAACGAAGGCATTCCCTACCCGATCGGCTACGCCTGCACCTGGGCGACCGAACAAGTAGAAAAGGCTAACCCAAAGTAGCTTGACTGATGGCTTTGGGTGGCACGCTAGGCTGTTAACCTTAATTCTTTAGCGAAATACAAGGTGGCACGTCATCCAGCACTGCGATACCCTCCGATCCTTTGGGCCTATTTAGCAATGTCGCCTAGTCGTTCGATCAATCGTGGTAGGTAGCTGTCATAGCGGTCTTTGAGCCCAATGACTTTTTCGGGGAGCGACTTGGCTTTATCGCCGATTTCTGCGGCTGTGGGTTCGCATTCGAGAAGGCTATTTAGGGCAGTTATGGCAACGAACGCGTTGGTCTCTTTGGCATTGGCAAGTTTCAGCAACGCTTGCAGCGCCACGGTTCGATCCGCTTCGCTGCCGTACCTCGCGGCAATCTCGTTGGCGATGCAGCGAACGTAAGCCGATGGATCCGTTGCCATTCCGCGGGCTGACTTGACAACTTCATCGCGCTGCATGCCCGCCTGTGCACGATACAGCAAACCGCAGGCAGTCCAATAACGTGTCGCGCTGTCGCTGGCAACTCGGTTAGCGAGCAACTTTGTCATATCAGCCTCTTCAACGCGCGTCGCAAGATCGGCCGCAGTATAAATCGCGTCAATCGGGAAGCGTTTCGCATCGTGTCCGAACACGTACGGTGCATCTCGCCGCGTTCGCTCGAAGACTTCGCCCTCCGGCAATAATCCCAAATCGCAAACACTGATCATCCAGCTTTTGATCGCACCGCGCAGCCGCTCCAGTGTCTCCTTCTGTTCCGGCTCGCTTGCCAGGTTTTTGATTTGATAGGGGTCGTCCTGCAAGTCGTACAATTCTTCCGGTGCTTTGGCCTTCCAGAAAACCGACTGCGCCGCGTTCAACTTGCCTTCATCGAACAATTGTTTCCAAACTCGAGTGGTCGGAGTTTGGAACATGTAATCAAGGTAGGCACCCTGCGGGCGCTCGGGATGAAAATTGCGGATGTACATGTATCGATCGTCGCGAACCGCACGCGACATGTCGATTCGTTCGTCCATTCGATCTCGGAAACCGTAAATGTATTTCGGCTGCTCTGCGGTGTGCTTGCCTAGAAAAGCGTGCCCCTGCAAATTATCGGTGGGTCGTTCGCCGACCAGACTGAGCACGGTGGGGAAAAGGTCGACGAAGCTAATCAGGCGTTCATTCTTGGAATTCGCGGCGTACTGAGCGCCAGCCAGTTCTTGAATTCGCGAAGGCACATGCACAATCATCGGCACGCGCAGTCCGCTTTGGTAAAGCCAGCGTTTACTGCGCGGCATTCCGCTGCCATGATCGCCGTAGTAGAACACAATCGTGCTGTCCTCAAGTCCATCTTGCTTGAGCTGTTCCAACACTTCGCCGACTTGCAAATCCATCTCGGTAATCTTGTCGTAATATTGAGCCCAATCCTGGCGAACCTCCGGTGTGTCAGGATGATAGGGCGGCACAGGCACCTTGGTTGCATCGTGTGAAGCGGTGTGTGGTCGTTTGCGGATTTGGCTTTCGTGGCTCGTCGTGAAATTGAAGACCGCAAAAAACGGTTGACCCGCTTTCCGTTTACGCCAATGCGCCTTGTTACTGGAATCGTTCCACAGGTCTTTGCCTGTATTCAGGTTGTAATCCTCCTTCGAATTGTTGGTGCAGTAATAGCCGAGTTCGCGAAACCACTCCGGATAGAGTTTCGAACCGTACGGTAGATCCACTTGGCTACGCATGTGCTGAGCCGAGAGGCTAGTCGGGTACATGCCACTGACAATCGTCGTTCGAGCCGGCGCGCAAACTGGCGCGTTGGACCAGCAATTCGTATACATCATGCCTTTAGCGGCCAATCGGTCGATATTCGGAGTGGTCGCGAAAGTATCGCCATAACATCCCAGTTGCGGACCATTGTCCTCGGACGTTATCCACAAAATGTTGGGGCGTGACGCAGATGCGGCTAACGGACTTTGCGGCTGGGCTGTGGAAATCGAGCACAATAAAACTGCCAGTGAAATACCTAATGTTTGGGCCAAGAGGGACACTAAGCGCATGGCGGTTGCCTTGGGTGAATGGCTAGCAAAAATCGACTCGGTAAGGGGGCACCTGAACATCATGATATCAGTTGTTGCCAGGCATTCGACGGCAAAAAGAGGAGCTACCCATTCTCGATGCTTGCGATCACGTTAAAATGGCGAAGCTTTAACGGACCGGTCGTAACCGGGCCAGCAACTGCGTTCGACTTTCGCTTTTGCGATAGTCCCGCCGACGAATCGGCGGCAGGATGCGATCCCATTCGAACAACCGCCAAGCCCTTCTCATAGGCTCGCGGTTAAAACACTTGGCCCATCAAGAATTGTGGCCAGAGGAGCTGAGTAATGAGCGACGTTAACATTGTATTCAAGACCAACAAGGGCAACATCGAAGCGGTCGTCTTTGCTTCCAAAGTGCCTGTCACATCCGCCAATTTTCTCAACCTCGCGCAGCGTGGATACTACAACGGCATCACTTTCCATCGTGTTATCGCTGACTTCATGATTCAAGGTGGCGACCCAACGGGTACTGGTAGCGGTGGACCTAGCTATAAATTTGAAGACGAAACGCTTCAGGAACTGCGACATGACAGCGCAGGAATCCTTTCGATGGCCAATTCGGATCGTGGCAAACGAGCATATTCGAATTCGGGCCGCACCAATGGCAGCCAGTTTTTCATTACCCACGGTCCAACACCGCACTTGGACGGCATGCATACGGTCTTTGGTAAAGTGGCAAAGGGCCAAGACGTGATCGATGCGATCAAGCAAGGCGACAAGATCGAGAGCATCGAAATTAAAGACTCAATCGCTGCGCTCCTAGCTCAAGTCAAAGAGCGCGTCGACGAATGGAATAAGATTCTCGGCCCGGTGAAGAAGTAAACGCAACCATGCGCTGAGACTCGCCGATGACATACTTTCATGGTTGACAACGAAGCGACGGTCCGAATTCGCTATGTTTTGGTGGGTCGCTTCTGCCGGAAGCGACATGCCCTGCGAGTCGACAGCGGTCTGTTGTAGCCGTGAGAAACTCATGCTTACGGTTATTCGTGTCAAAAAAGCAGCACATGGTCTTGAACTTGCCGAGGTCGAGAGCGAGAATTTTCATAGTTAGTTGTCCTTTGGGTTTGGGTTTGGCACACTTGTAACAGTGGTTGCTTCCGGCAACCCGAGATCACGGGTCAGAGTCGCCAGATTTTATTCGAATGGCTCCCACCCCAAAACCAGGACTTACATGGATTCTTTCGTCGAATCGAGTTTTCGCTAACTGCGGAGGATGTGCAATAGACCTCGAGTTCACTCGAAACCAACTTGGGACACTCCAAAGACTCGATACGCGTTTTCGCGTTTTCGGCTCAAGTTCTCACCGCTATCGGCTCGTGGACCCAATCGACTCGCAACTCCTGACACGTTTTGAGTCCGATTTCGGCGTCAAACTACCTTCTGACTACTGTCAATTTATGACGCTACTGTCAAACGGAGGAACCGGGCCAAACTACGGACTCGTCGAATTCTCCAAAGCATCAAGAGGTCACTCGCCAGCCGACTGTTTTCCATCGGTCGGCGAGCCGTATCAACGTCAATCGGGTTCTTTCGACTATGGCAACGTACCAGGCACGATTTGGCTTTCCGACAATGGATGTGCGACGTTCGACGTGCTTGTTGTGAACGGTCCCTCGCATGGCTTCGTCTGGACAATC
>JAYVHC010000031.1:0-3606 GCA_043771575.1 Planctomycetia bacterium | reverse complement strand
GATCGACGATTATCCTGTGAATCCTGTATATCCATGTTCGCTTCTCCGGTTGTGTCGACTGGTGATAGTTATGCTAGTTTACTTATGTACAGGTGCTTAGCTAAACCCATAAAGGACCGTCACCCCAGCGTCACCCCAGCTCGGTGCGAGTTGGGACGTTGGAAATATTCGTTTCCATTCCAACCTGCGTAGTTGAATTCCACACAACTTTTGGTGGTCGGAAAACGATGAGTTGGAATTGTCAAGCGAAAAACGAAACATAATTGCTCTGTTAGTTGTTGATGGCGACTCGATTGTAGAACATTTGTCTCAAATGTTCATGACCTCGCAGAACGATTGATTCACGGCGCAAATTCCGTCACGGTTGAAGCCTAACTTTGGTACTAAACATCTCCCTTCGGCGCTGGCCTACCCGTGGTACCGGCCCATAAACATTTGCGACAAATGTTCTACAATTCTCGCACCGGTCACCCGCCGACAGTATCATTGTCCTTAGCAGCGCTGGACCGCTGGGCGCGCCGGGCTTTCCCGAGTGGGGCATGTTACCGATTCCGAAGAAGCTGCTAGCGCGAGCTGTGCGCTACCAACGCAATCGACAAATCCAAATGACAGACACTGTTGGGTGTCAGTCGCTGCGCATGGCCGCCAGCAACTGTTGATAGTCGCTTTGTTTTTGTAGCGGTTGCAGGTCTGCGTCGTTAAGCAGATATTGTTTGTCCTGCCAGCCCGTATCGATCGATCGCTTAATGGCTCTGAGCGCTGCGGCAGTGGATTTTTGCTGCTCGCTTGACGGCAAATGCTCCGACGCTAGCCCATAGGTGGCCGCTGCGTGAAGAAACAGATTCCGAGCTTTCAAGCCACCGGCAGAGCCTTCGTTGCCGTGCTCTTTTATCAGCGTCTCGGCGCGCTCGCGAATCCATTTGGCATGCTGCAAAGCCGAGTTGGTATTCCCACATCTGGCCTGGGCTAGCATCAACTCGATACGTTGACTGATGGTACTGTCGAGTTGCTGGTCGCTTTTCTCTGCAGGTGCATTTTCCAAACTATCGCGCCAAGCGATTTCTCGTAACAGTGCTGAACGTTCGAAGTGGCTTTTGGCGCGGGCAGTATCTCCGACTCGCAATTCGGCGATTCCCAAACGGTAGTGCTGCATAGCCATGCCATGGTTACCATTTTGAAGTGCTCGCAGTTCCGGCGTGTCTAAAGTGATCTTTAAATCCTGCATACCGAACTCGTATTGCTGACGAACCAGCTTAGGGTCCGCGTTTTTACCTAACAAATAATCACCATAAGCGTTGGAAGATTCAAGCGATCTTTTACGAAACGAATATCGGTTGGGAAAATCGTCAGCCAGTTTTCGCAATACTTCCGCGCATTGGGCGTATCCATTCTGGGCTTGTTCTTCCAACCCCCGCCTTTCCGCGGCCCGCGCCAACGTTCCAAAGCAAGACGCTAGGTCGCGCCGCGCAGTAGCCTGACCATTTTCTCCAGCAGGCAACTCATTGATCGACGACTGCAGAAGATCAATCGCTTCTTGAGTGTTCTCCGTCGCACGGGTGGCAAATCGAACTGGGTCATTGCTACTCACTGTTAGCAAGAATTCCGCGTATCGATTCAACTCGGCACCCAATTCCGCCTTGCGCAACGCAGTTCCTCCGCCGTCAGTTTTTTCGCCTGCCAACGCTTCTCGACGCAGTTCAACTGTACGTTTGTAAAGGGGCACAACTTCGGTCCATAGCACGCCACGTAACGTAGCCGTATTGGCGACTCGCGAGATGGCATGGGCTAAGTTTGCGGCGGCTTTGGAAAGATCCTCTGGCCGATTGTCGAGAACTTCTTGAGCAATCTGCTGTGCTTCAACAAATTTGTCAGCAGCTTGTTGCATGAGAGTTGCAGCTTGCTCGGCTTTGTCACTCCGATTCAAATCGGCAAAGGCTTGGTATAGCAGGCTTTCTCCTTCACGGAGAGCGACTGCTTCGCGTCCCCATTGACGAGATGGGCCAACCGCTCCGGAGTCCTCGGATCCTTCGAGGATCTGGCTCATGAGCGCCAGAAACTCCTGTCGGGTTCCCGCACCCAATGGTGCGCCTTCAAGTAAATTCGGAACGTTATTGACCAACTTTGAAACAGTGGTCCGATAGGTCGTTAGTCGGTCATCGGAGATTTTTTTCTCAACGGAAATTTCATCTCTTTGTTTGCTGATCTGATCAACCTGTTGCGAAATTCGCGCGCGGTCGCTGTTGATTTTATACGCAGTCCCCACTGCGCCGCCCGTTATTACGAGTAGTAGTGTGGCGATCAAACCCAACAATCGTGCCTCGCGCGGATAGCGGCGACAAAGCCGAACTATCCGTTCAATCTGCCCAATAGGTCGGGCAAGAATCGGTTCATTGTTTAGAAAGCGCTGCAAGTCATCGGCCAACAACTGGGCGCTAACGTACCGTTTTTCTGGAGATTTTTGCAAACACTTGAGGCAGATTGTTTCAAGGTCTCGCGGAATGCCAGGTTGAAGTGTGGTCGGTGGCGTTGGCTCAGCCGATCTAACTTGCTGGATAACTTCCCAACTGGTGGCTGCCTTAAAAGGAGGCCGACCCACCAGCAGTTCATAAAAAATGGCCCCCAAGGTATAAACGTCGGATAGTGGACCGATAATTTCTTGATCACCAGCGGCCTGCTCGGGTGACATGTAGTTGGGTGTCCCAAGGATTGTGCCATCGACCGTCAAATGACTGACATCATCGGTACGGCGTGCCAACCCAAAGTCCGCGATTTTGGGTGTGCCGTCTGCCGCCAGAAGGATATTGGCTGGTTTCAAGTCTCGGTGAATCACTCCGCGACCATGGGCATACGCAATCGCAGACGCAAGCGTTAGGAGCATCTTGGCCGCCTGGTCTGCGGTGAGCATAAGTTTCGAGATTTTGCGAGAGAGTGTTCCGCCTTCCACGTATTCCAACGTGAAGTAAGGCATATCGCCTGATTGGCCAACTTCATAAATTTGAACGATGTTTGGATGTTGTAATCTAGCTGCCGCTTGGGCTTCTACCTGAAACCGTGCAACTTCTTCTGGTCTTGCATGGTCGGAATTTAACATCACCTTGAGAGCAACGGTTCGATCCGCTAGCTCCTGCTTGGCTTTGTAGACGACCCCCATCGCACCCCGTCCCAGTTCGCCGAGAATCCGATAGCCGGGAATGGCGACGCGCGCAAAGTTTTTCGAAACGACCGACGTGGAACAGAATCCGGTCGTACCATCTGGATCAAGTTCAAAATCCTGGGTCCGTTCGGGATCTGTGGGTTCTATGTTCTGTGTTTCTGCCAGCCCAAATTCAGAACGGTTCTCGGCGGTATCGTCGCTACGGCCGCTGGACTTGCTCGCATCCGACAAGCCATTGCCATTGCCATCTGAATCGATTTTCACTTTAGGGGATTCATTCATTTTGCGGCTCTCTTGAAGATGCGTCATCCATGCGATCATTATCCACGAATGGGGTGGAAGATGCCAATAATTAATCAGTTTTGTCAGTTGTGGCCTATAGCTCGGCCATGGCGGCGTCAACTGCCGTCGCGGAAATGCTCTCTTCGCGGGCCGCATGGTTCGACCGGACC
>JAYVHC010000030.1:0-2912 GCA_043771575.1 Planctomycetia bacterium | reverse complement strand
GTCTGACCCTTTGGAGTAGTGGCGGAGAGGGTCAGACCCCTTTTCGAACAGACTCTTATCCAGAGAAATTGCCATGAAGCCCTATTTTGCGATATTAATCGATTCATTTTGGGAAGCCGTTGGCAACCGCGTGTTGTGGGTGCTGTTATTCGGTTGGGCCTTGGTACTTGCCGGATTGGCACCTTTCGGCTACGTCACTGAGCGCAGTTTTAAACTGTCGAGCAATGACATCGATAACTTTGACAAAATCAAAGAAAAGCTGTTGGAAGCAGCCAAGGGTAAGGGCAATGAATCCATCAAGGCGGTTGCATCCAAGTTGAGCTCCGACTTTTTGGAGCGGTTGAAACCTGAAGCGGATTCGGGCGGTGATCAGCGTGGTAGACGGAGAATTCGTTCGGCAGATATGGCCAAAGAATTGAATGTTGTGATCGATGCCAAAGACTTGTACTCGGCTGAGGCTTTTCCTACCGCTGACAAACGCGACAGGCTCAAGCCTCTCTTTCAGCAGGGCGTGGATAAATTAAACGACTTTGAGCATGAGGAATTGAATCGCGAGCTTTTGCAACTTGCATTTCCGCTGGAACTCACGCGACCTCGCAGCGAACAACTGTGGATCGGTTACGCGGGATTCAAACTTGGCGAACCGATCAATATCAGCCGCAAGCAGATCAAGCAGTTCGTCGAACCGCTGCTGTTGGGGTTTCTGATCAAGTTGGGCTTGGGAATCGTGGCGGTGTTTGTCGCCTTGATCGTGACCAGTCCGATCGTGCCGGAGACATTTCGTTCGGGATCATTGCATTTGCTGCTGAGCAAGCCGATCTCGCGCATTTGGCTGTACTTGTTCAAGTTATTGGGTGGCTGTATTTTCGTTCTGTTCAACATCACCTTTGTGTTGATCGGTCTGTACTTGATCGCGGGCATTCGATTCGACATTTGGAACGAAGGCTTGCTTTACTGCGTTCCTCTGTTGCTGTTTGTGTTCATTATCTTCTATTCAGTCTCGGCGCTCGTGGGCCTCGTGTGGGGCAATTCCATCGTGTGCGTAGTGTCGTGCATCATCTTTTGGTTGTTCTGCTTTGCCATTGGTGCAATCCACGATGGCATGCAGCAGCATGTCGAGTTGCTACCACAGATTAGCCGAGTGGAAAAAATCGACGGTAAGGTGATGGCTGTGAATCAGCGCGGTGAATTCAATCTTTGGAATGATGCGTTTTCCGTGTGGCAACCAGCGATCGATACCGAATTCGGTGGTCCATCGCGAACCTTTGGGCCTCTCTACGATGCAAAACGCAAGCAGATCGTGGTGAAAGCTTTTTTCCGCAACGGACCCTTCGGCGGACTTTCTGCTCGCTCGCGAAAGATATCGGTTATTCGCTTAGGTGAAGAGTCCCATGAGAAGGAAGCAGAAGATTTGAAGCGAGACGCAATTCTAATTTCTGCTGACGTGCAAGCTGCGGCAACACCTCAGGCTTCCGATGCGAAGGCTAACAGTGTTCAGTCGAACGACGTCAGTCGCGATCCAAAAACTTTAGCCGAAGCTCGCTCGACGTCGTATTGGATGGGTGAGACCGGGCCCGAGATTCCGCAACAGTTAATCGAGCTGACTCAAGTTGGTGGCGATGTGGTTGCGGTTTGTCGGGGAGGTATTTTTCGCTTGAATTGGGATAAAGATACAAGCAAATCAGGCGATAACGCGCTGCTCGGCATGTTACGAAAATTGGTGCCCGGAACCAACGCATTCGAAAACGTCGCGCCCAAAGATTTTGTGATGAGCGACAATTTGTCGGCTGCAACCACCGCTGACGGAAATGGCTTGGTGATTTACAGCGCTGGAAATGTCGACGTGCTTACTTACGCGAAGAACCGGTTTGAAGTCGCTGCGAACACCAAGATTGAAGGCGAAGGGACCGAACCCGCTCTCGTGATTGCCAATGACCATTACTGTGTTGTGGCGAGAGATTCGCTGCCGCTGATCGTCTTCGATGCGCATTTGAAGCCCGTACATTCAGATATCTCAATGCCTAACAAGAATAACGTTCGTCAGCTCGTGTGGATTCCCGGTACCAACCAAGCGGCCATCATTTCGCATACGGGGAACTGGTTCAAGCTGGATTGCGAAAGCGGGAAGTTGTCAACGATCCCAAGTTCCTTCGCAGGCAGGCTCACGACGATGACTTGGGAGTCAACCTCGAAAGTCCTGCTGGGATTGAAGCCCAATCGCGTAGTCGAATTCGACCTGCCGAGCGGCTCAATCATTAAGGAATTCAAGCCGAAGATGTCGACATTGGAGATGGTCTACAATTGGGGAATTAACCCCCTCTATCAATTGAATCCCAAGCCCAGCGCGCTCGATAATGCCATGAATTATTTGCTGTCGGGCAGTGAAACGCAGAGCTTGAGTATCGTCACCAACGACATGAAGCAGGCTCAAGCGGAGCTGGACGTGTGGCGGCCAATCTTCACCAACCTCGCGTTCGTCGGCGTGATGTTACTGATCGGATGCGTGTATGTGGCGCGAAAGGAATTTTGACGCTCATGTTAGCTGGCCTTAAACGATTTGACCGATGGAACGGGTCCGCTGGCTCCTCAGTCCATTGACACTATATATGCGTATGACGACGAAGGGCTCCATCTCACTTGCGTAGAAGGAGTTGTAATTGTCATTTCAATCTTTCGACCAAGAGAGCTGTTCAGCAATTATGCGTGTCAGACAGTGGTTTTGCTCATCCATCTTGCTTGGAGGGCCACCCCACCGCTCTAAACATCTTTATTGGCGTCTTGACTAATGAAAACACCGGTCGGGAGAGCGAGGCGAGCGAGGCTCCTGCCGAGCTTTTTCGGCCGCAAGATCGGCCCCAAGTGCTTGTGGACGCAAAATGGCCGCCCAATAAAGCTCCGCAGGAGCGTCGCTC
>JAYVHC010000029.1:0-2101 GCA_043771575.1 Planctomycetia bacterium | reverse complement strand
TTTGCTATTTGGTTGTGCGCAGTGGTCTAAGGAATCCACAATGGATTCGAAGCCCAAGTTGCCTCAGCCCAAGATGTCACCAGACAGTGTGGTGGTAGAGACAGTCATCATTCGATTTCCGAAAGAGCAGTCGGAAGCATTGGATAGTCTTTGGGCGACTGTCGATGAGAGCGTCTTGCATGTCGAACTTCGCCACAAGTTGGCTGAGAATGGCGTTCGCGGTGGCGTGCTGATCGGCGATCTGCCACTGGGCATTCGAACTCGCATGGAGCAACTCGCTGATTACTCTCGCACGGACCCTTTGGAGCAAGCGAACCTGGCTGCGGATGTTAAGAGTGCGATCAATCGCCTGCAGTGTCGTGCCGGGCGCCGAAAAGAAGTCCACGTACGTCGAGAAGTATCGCAACCGCTGGTCGTGCTTACCAGCGCAGAGGGCAGGGTAGAGGGTGCCACTTATGAGCAACCTGCCATGCTGTTCGACTTGCGGTCGATTCCTCATGGAGATGGTCAGGCGACACTCAAGCTTACGCCTGAGATTCAGCATGGCGAAGAGCGAAAGACGTTCATATACAGCGACTTTGGACTGCGGCCTGACATGAGCCGCGATCGCAAGACCTGGGAAGAGCTTTCGCTTTCCGTCAAACTGAGCCCGGGTCAAATGATCGCGCTTAGCTGCAATGGCGAGCCCAAATCATCCAATCTAGGGAAGGCGTTTTTTGTGACGCATACGGCCGAGCAAACCGATGAACGAGTTTTGCTATTGATCAAGCTTGCCGAGACTCAATTGGATGAGCTATTCGCGCCTGAGGGAGTCGCGGCGGCACAGGTCGTCGCCGAACGCTAACGCATGGGCCAGCGCCACTTTGCTCACTCAGTCACTCGCTTGCGCTTCGGGCTTGTACTGTGCAACCAAGTGGCACTGTGCAAGCGAGTGTCATTGATAATTGATCCAACCCCAAAATTGCCACAACTGCATGATCCAGGGGCTCGTCCAAGGATTCGACCACGGATAATTGGCTGAGAATACGCTGACCAATAATGCGATTTCCACAGCTCGACGGCTGGCAAAATGCCGTATGGACTTCAAACCCTCGCAAGCCAACCAAAACCACAGGGGCGTCATCCAAAATACCCAACGCAATCCGCTACTTACGCCGCCGTAGTTGCGATCTTCAAGCGGCCTCGCAAGATAGAACCCGATGCAAACGCAACTAGTTACAACGATCGCCGCAACCAATAACCCTTGAGGGTTCGTTAGCAACGATGTTTCGGTTCGCTTGAAACTCAGCACTGCACCGTAGATCGATAAGAACCAGAACGGAGTTAAACTGAAGACGCCGTGATGACCGATCAAGCAATGAAACGCGTAAGTGGCTTTACTTGCCTCCCCCAGATCAACTCCCTTTTTCCGATCGCCTACCCAATAGCTCCCTGGATAGTCGTACCAGTCATCCCATTCATAAACCCCAATTGTATCGAGCCGTTCAAGGCGAAGGCCCAATCGCTGTTGGCCGGCTTCGTCCCACAACTCGTAAACTCCACTGCGCCGTGCAGGTCGAATGACTGAGTTTGCGTTGAAGTTCAAGTTATTCTTACGGCAGGCGGAAATCAACGTTTCGACCGACAGGCTGCTAAGCGATGTGCCGGCATCAACAGGCAGCTCAAAAAACTTGGCTCCCAGATCGCGGTGCGTGTAAGCTGGTCGCCACACGCCGTGAGCGACGTAGTTAGTGGCAAAGAACGCGATCGCAACCGGCAAGAGAGCTGGCACATAGGCCAGCCACGTGCGTCTCGCATCGATTCGTAGAAGCAGCACGCCTACGAGTGCTAACCAACTCAATGCGGGCATTTCGTTGGCTGCGGTAAAGCTGGTGCAGAGGCCGCAGAGAGCAAACCAATACCACTGTTGCTGGCCTCGTTGAATGATGCGATCCAAGCACCACAGCGATACTCCGGCAGCGACGGCAGCTGGCAGGTGATTATTCAGCGTGTTGTTGAACGTTGACAGAAATGTTCCGAAGGCAATGAATACCGCGAGGATGCATATAGCCCAAGTGCTCGCTTCATGTTCGCGAGTTGCTTTACGCGCCATGATCAACCA
>JAYVHC010000028.1:0-2655 GCA_043771575.1 Planctomycetia bacterium | reverse complement strand
TTGTACGCCTGGGATGCGGGCAGCACTTACATTCAGCGCCCACCGTTCCTCGAAGGTATCACAGCGGATGCGAAGTTACCCAAGCCTATCCAAAGTGCAACTTGCCTGGCCGTTCTTGGCGATTCGGTTACGACCGACCATATTTCACCTGCCGGCTCGATCACCAAGAATAGCCCTGCAGGAAAATACTTGATCGAGCACGGAGTCGAGCCTGTCGAGTTCAATAGTTACGGTTCGCGTCGCGGTAATGATCGCGTCATGGTCCGCGGAACATTTGCCAACATTCGCATCCGCAACGCGATGATTCCCGGCACCGAAGGGGGTTACACCAAGTACTTGCCAACCGGTGAAACGATGTCGATCTACGACGCATCAATGTTGTATCAAGCTGCTGAAACGCCACTGATTGTTCTCGCAGGTGCCGAATACGGGACAGGCAGCAGTCGCGACTGGGCCGCCAAGGGCACTTTGCTGCTCGGTGTTCGTGCCGTGATTGCGTCTAGTTATGAACGCATTCATCGCAGCAACTTGGTAGGTATGGGCATCCTGCCGCTGCAGTTCCTCGAAGGCCAAACTTGGCAGGCGCTGGGCCTGACCGGTGAAGAGAGCTTTGACATCGGCACCGATGCTCGCACTGCACTCGCTCCGCGCGGCAGGCTCGGTGTTCGCGCTACCGCGAAAGATGGCAGGACAACCGACTTCGAAGTATCGGTTCGCATCGATACACCCGTCGAACTCGATTACTATTACAATGGTGGCATCCTTCCAACTGTGCTCCGCAAGCTGGCTGAGAAGTAACTCGTGGGGTAAGCTTCCAGCTTGCCATTTATTAAGGTAAGCTTCTAGCTTGCACTTGTGTTCTCAGGAAAGGCAAGCTGGAAGCTTACCCCACAAAACGGAAGCTCCACTATGCGACGCATTGCAAAAATACACTGGTCGATCCCGCTTGCTGTGGTGCTACTGATGTCCGTTAGCGGTGGGCTATGGTGGCGCTCGCAGGTCGCAAATTCGCGTGGCGGCATGTCGCGGAATACCCTCGACACCGCTATCGAAGCGGTCGCTGCCTCTGAGAATGGCAAGTACGATCGCGCGTTGACTTTGTGGGACGAGCTGCTTAAGTCAAAACCCGGTGACGCGGACTTGTTGCTCAATCAAGCCGTCACGGTACTCAAATGGATCGACGAATCCAGAAGCAAGCTCAATAGCGGCAAGATTTCCGATCCTGCCGAGCAAGCCAAACTGCGAGATGAACTCATTGCAGCCTTCACCAAGGCGGAAATCACCATCGCCGAAGTTGCCAAGTTGCCAGGCAGCGATGGACGAACGGCGTTGCTACAAGCCAAATTTTTCGAAGCAAAATCGCTGCAACTTCAGCCACCGGACGATAAACCCCTGCTGCAACAGGCTGCCAAGACGCTCGTAGATGTGCTCGCCAAGAACCCCGCTCAACCGCTGCTCGCCTGCCAACTCGATGACCTCTTTCTAGCCAACGGCGGTGAAGATGACGCATTGGCAAAGCAATGCGGCGACGCACTGTATGCTTCGTGGAAACTTGAACCACGCAACCTCTATGTGCTCAGCCGCGCAAGTGATTATCTACTAAAAAGCAATGACCCAAGATTGAAAGAGCTGCTGTTTCCATCGCTTGAGTTGGCCAAGCCGATGCTCTCGCTCTTGAAGTCATCCATGGGACGCATGAAGCCCGACGAACTGCTGCCAAAAGTCTCTGCCGCCATCGATGCGGGCGATTGGAGGCAAGTCCAAGTAGTTCGTCAATGGTTCAACATTCTGACTGGAACCTCCGGCTTTCGCGCCGATGTTCGTTTAGTAAAGCCCGACATTATGGCCTTGCTCGACACACGTTTCCTCAACCGCTTCGCCGAATCCAAAAGCCCGTCACCGACCAGCCAAACAAGTTCCCCAAGAGTCGAATACAGTTCGCGTATCTTAAGCGATGCTGACGTCGCCTGCTGGTTCGACGTCGATGTTGATCTCGATTTTGATGTGGCGTTTGCGCACGGAAATCAACTGCGACTATACATCACCAGTCCAGAATCGGGTGTCGCCGGCACGCTGCAACAAGAACTTGAACTCCCCTTTGCTCCCAGTGGAATGATTCCAGTCGATTTGCATGAAGTCGATAGCCCATCGCGACCGCGAACCTCTGTTGCCCAGCGAATGCAAGGTACACAAGACACGCCGACTGCGCCCACCGCCGTTCCCAAAGCGCAGATTGCCGATGCGAATCGCCACGACACCTACCAAGAACTGGTCATGTGGGGCGAAGCTGGAATTGCAATCCTGGCTTCTACCGAGAGTCCTGATAGGAAATCGAGAGTCCTGACCGTTCTGGAAACGCCTGCCGGACTTAGCGGTTATGACAAAGTTAAGCAGGTCGAACCTAGTGATATTGACGGTGACGGCGATTTGGACTTGATCGTCGCCTGCCATTCCAAGATCGTCATTCTTCAGAACAACGGCAACCGCACGTTCGCCGATGTTTCGGAGTTCAGTTCATTGCCTAGCCCCGACTTTCACGCCAGTTGCCTGTTCGCATGCGACATCGACCGCGATCTTGATCAGGATGTGCTGTTGGCCAGCGGCGAGTCCGGTGTGTTCATGCTCGAAAATATTTTGCACAGCCAATTTCGTTTC
>JAYVHC010000027.1:0-2001 GCA_043771575.1 Planctomycetia bacterium | reverse complement strand
ACTGGGCGACGCGGCAGGGACCGAAAAAGGGGGCTATGTCCTGAGCGACTGCGATGGAAAGCCCCAAGCAATCATCATGGGTACTGGTACCGAGATCCCAATCTGCATGAAGGCGCAAGAGATCTTGGCTGCGGAAGGGATCATGACGCGAGTCGTGAGCCTGCCCTGCTTTGAGCTGTTCGACGACCAAACACCGGACTATCGTGCGAGTGTGTTGCCAAAAGACGTCACAGTTCGAGTGGCATGCGAAGCGGGTATTCGCCAAGGCTGGGACAAGTACATCGGTGCTGACGGTCAGTTTGTAGGGATGAGCACGTTCGGGGCCTCGGCTCCGTTTGATCAACTTTACAAACACTTCAAAATCACCGCCGAGCAAATCGCAGCGCAAGTAAAGTTGCTAAAGAGCTAGTGCTTTGTGACGGCAGAGAGTTAGGGTTGATTCCAATTAGCCGTTTAGGCGCTAGGTGTTGCGGATAGATCGATGCGCATTGCCAACAGTTAGACTGTTGGTCGTCCCTGAATGGTTTCTTGACAGAAGTCGCTTCGTTTTCCCGATTCGGGACGGATCAAGTCTATGAGCCGTGAAACGGCGTCAGCGCGTAGCTGCGGGGCTTGCCCCGCAGACTCAATCGTCCCATCCGAATCGCCGAGCCGTGAAACGGCGGCACGGATTCTGCGAATTGTGTCGTGACCAGCGTAGCGTTACACGGCTCTTGCATTTAGATCGGGCTCGGGGTCCGTGGGGCGAGCCCCACGGCTACCAACTGCCGCCGCTATCGCGGCTCAACGGCGAATAACAGGAGGGCGAATAACAGGTGCCAGGTGCCTAGCACGAATGGTGCTGTCGAAGCCTTTTCCTGGGTGGCTCGTTAATTCTTGCACGCGAATTGCTTGACAATCGTGGGTGTCAGCCCTTAGAATCTAATGCAAGGCGTATTTTTGCGCAAGTAATGGATTAGTGCTTTTCTTTGGAGCTTTTCTTATGAGACGAATTCGCAGCGGATTTACACTGGTTGAATTGCTGGTGGTGATTGCCATCATCGGTATTTTGGTGGGCTTGCTATTGCCCGCTGTTCAGGCCGCTCGCGAAGCAGCCCGTCGAATGCAATGCAGCAACAACGTAAAGCAGTTGGCCTTGGCGTTTCATAACTACGAAAGCGCTTTTAAGTCGATACCGCGTACTGCGACACCTGCGTTCGATGATATTCGACTACCTCCAGCGCAAACTGGATCCTGGCGAGGGTATTCAGCGCTGGTTGGGATTTTACCCTACATCGAACAGACCAACGTTTTCAACCAATTTACATTCCGAGAATATCATTACCTTGGAGCTGCATTAGCTGCGGGTCGGACACCGATTCCTGGCTTTCTCTGCCCTTCGGATCGCGCCTTCCGAAGCACTACAGAACTTGGCCAGAACAATTATGGAGTGAGCGAGGGCCCCAACGCTGGTTGGGGTCTTACGTTTGCTTGGCGAAATGGTTTCTTTCAGCGAGATCTTAACAACAAGTTCGCCGACATGACGGACGGACTTTCAAACACCATTATGATGGCCGAGTTTGTTAAAGGTGACGGCGACAACGCAACTCTCACGAACATGGGTGACTTTGTTCGAGGCGTTCCGTTTCCAAATACACCAGTTTCCAAGAGATTCATTACCCAAACCGACCTGGACGCGTACGGTGCGCTTGGTTTGGCAGCGGGTGCCACTGCGACCAATCAGATGGTGACGGCTGGACGCCGATGGTTTGCTCCGGGATTTTACAATGCGGCCATTAACACGATGGCTCCGCCCAATTGGAAGTTTCCCGCAGTGCATGAATGCGCAGGATGCGGGGAAGCGGACGCACAAGGCGTTTTCCCGGCTAGAAGTCGCCATACCGGTGGTGCTCAGCACGCAATGGGGGACGGCTCCGTGCAATTCATCAGCAACACGATTGATCTTCGCGCTTACCAGGGGCTAGGAAGTGGTTTCGCCGGCGACATTGCCAGCATCCAATA
>JAYVHC010000026.1:0-3577 GCA_043771575.1 Planctomycetia bacterium | reverse complement strand
AGAAGGCGAATTAGCATCCATGGCGCTGCATGCTCTGCGGCTAGAAATTCGGCATCCGCAGACCGCTAAACAGATGGCTTTCACTGCCGCGCCGCCCTCGACATGGGAGAATTTGCCTCGCGAACTGCGTCGAGCGGTGGCAGAGTGTGTGGACCGAAGCCGTCGCGACAATAATATCGCTTGGGGCCTGAAATGAATCGCATACTGATCGTTGGCTGTGGTTTTGTTGGCAACGAACTGGTTCGGCAAAATTTCAATGCGAATCAAAGCCCCGTATTCTTTAATCCCGTCTACGCGCTCACTCGCACAGGCCCGCGAGCCAATGAACTGCGATCGGCAGGCGTTCTGCCGATCGTTGGGCACTGGCAAGACTTAATTACCTTGGACACCCTGCCGCAAGTCGATACGATCCTGGTTTCTGTACCGCATCGCGAAGACTCTGGGTTCGGTGTGGAATCGCATGTGGTAGGCCTGAAAAATCTAGTGCAGCGCTTACCAACTTTTCGTAAATTGATTTACCTGAGCACTACGGGTGTCTACGGCGACATGGAGGATGAAGTCGATGAACTGACACCGACTCAGGCTACACGGATCGGTCCACAAGTCGCCGTTGCGGCCGAACGCTGGCTGGCTGCTCACTTCCAAGCACCGCAACTTACCATCATTCGACTGGCAGGAATCTACGGTCCTGGTCGCATACCGTTAGCGCAAAAACTGCGTTCCGGTGAAACGCTGCATGTTCCCCAAAAGGGCTGGTTGAATTTGATTCATGTTGCTGACGTTGCCGCGATGCTACTGCAAGTGGCGCAGCGCGACATGGCTCAAGCGTTGTATAACTTCTCAGATGGCCAGCCTGTGCCACGCTTGGAGTTCTATCGTACGCTCAGTAAGCTGTGCGGCGTCCACGAGCCCCAGTTCGCTGTGCCGGATCCCGATGCTTCCCGCTCGCAGCGCGCGGGCAATAAACGCGTCAATTCGCAACGCCTGATCGCTGAACTCAATTTGCAGCTACAGTTTCCTAGCTACAAAGAAGGTTTAGCGGACTGCATCTAGTGGTTCATCCTCGCGAGGAGTGGCTCTCAAGTTATCACAACTCGGACCGGCTTGCTTCGTTCCAATCACTCCGTGCGCGATTACTTGAAAGTGAGTATTCGATTAGAATTGCAACCTTCAGCCATTCCAAATTGAAATTCCCTGATCGAGAAAGTCCACCGCGATGAGACGTATCTCTAAGTTCATTACGTGCCTATGCGGGCTAGTGCTTTGCAGCTCGGCCGAAGTTCTCCACGCACAGTGGAAACCGGCCGAGACACGGTTGATGACCGAGTGGGGACGCGCCCTCAAGCCGGACGCGGTTTGGACGGAATATCCGCGCCCGCAGTTCGAACGCGGCAACTGGACGAATCTCAACGGGCTGTGGTCCTATGCCATTACACCCCAAAACGCCGCAATTCCGACAAAATGGGACGGCGAGTTGCTGGTGCCGTTCTGCCCGGAAGCGCCTCTGTCAGGCGTCGGGCGCTTGATCGAGCCGACGGAAGCATTGTGGTATCGACGGATGTTACCGAGTGTCAAAGCAACGGACAAGCAAGCGGCTCAGCGGACGATGCTGAACTTCGAAGCTGTAGACTATGAAGCGATGGTTTTGATCAACGGTAAACACGTGGGCTCGCATCGCGGTGGCCATACTCCATTTGCCTTTGATGTTACGGATGCTCTGCGCGATGACGGCGCTAACGAACTGATCGTGCGAGTTTTCGATGCGACCGAAGGTTATCAATTGCATGGTAAACAGAAACTGAGCAACGCGGGAATCTGGTACACACGCGTCACTGGGATTTGGCAGACTGTGTGGATGGAACAAGTGCCCGCGACGTATTTGATAGATCTCAATTACGCTTGCGATATCGAAAAAGGTTCGATCACTGTAACGCCTGAATTGTCAAAACCGGACGCTGGGGCGCAGATTCGTGTAACGGCTTTTTTCAAAGGGCAAGAGGTCGGAAAAGGCCAGGCGACTGGACCGGTGACGATCGCCATCAACAACGCTCAGCTGTGGAGTCCTGACACGCCGAATTTATATGACCTCAAAGTTGAATTGCTGGGTGCAAACGGCACTGTCGTCGATTCGGTGAAGGCTTACACGGCGCTGAGGGCGTTTGGTAAGGCGAGGAACGCGCAAGGTCACTGGCAACTGACACTGAACAACCAACCGATTTTTCAATGGGGGCCGCTTGATCAAGGCTGGTGGCCCGACGGACTGCTCACTCCGCCATCGGACGCCGCCATGCGCTCGGATATCGAATTCTTAAAGGCGTGCGGCTTTAATATGATTCGCAAGCACATCAAAGTTGAACCGCGCCGCTACTACCATCACTGCGATACGCTTGGCATGATCCTGTGGCAGGATCAAGTGAGTAATGGATATGGCAAGAATCGTAACGAGCAGTCTAGCAGCCCCGAATGGACTCGTATGGCCCCCAATGCTGTTGATGCACCGTGGCCGGTCGATGCTCATCAACAGTGGTTACTTGAATACAAGCGTATGGTAGAACATCTGCGAGATGCTCCCTGTATCGGGGTTTGGATTCCCTTCAATGAGGCTTGGGGCCAGCATGCGACGATGGAAGTTGGCAAACTGGCCAAGGAACTTGATCCGACGCGACTGATCAATATTGCGAGTGGCGGAAATTTTTGGCCAGTGGGCGATATCGCTGATCATCATGAGTATCCGCATCCGGCGTTTCCAACCAAGGACAATCGCTTCGATGATTACGTCAAAGTCGTGGGTGAATTTGGCGGTCACGGTTGGCCAGTTAAAGATCACCTGTGGAAACCGGATGCAAACAACTGGGGTTATGGGGGTTTGCCTAAGTCGATTGAGGAATGGCAAGGTCGCTACCAGACTTCGATCGCTGTGCTCGCGGCACTGCGCGCCGAGGGAATCGCGGCTGGCATCTATACGCAAACAACCGACGTCGAAGGTGAAGTCAACGGTCTACTAACCTACGATCGCTTGAAGAAAGCCGACACTGCTTGGTTGCGGAAACAATCGGACTCGTTGCTCTCGGCTCCGACTGTGTTAACTGACCGGCGCGATTTAATTGCGACAGCCGAAGCGGAATCGCAAAGTTGGCAATACACGACAACCGCGCCTGCAGACAAATGGATGCAACCAGCGTTTGACGCTTCGAGTTGGCAGACTGGTCAAGCGGGTTTTGGTGCCGGCGATCCTGCACCACCTGGATCGCCGATCCGAACGCCTTGGACGACACCTGAGATTTGGGTTCGACGCTCATTCGAACTACCGGATGCGGCTACTGACCAAGTCTACTTGCGGCTGTATCACGACGAAGACTGTATCGTGTACATCAACGGTAACGAAGTCGCACGCTTTAGCGGTTACTCAACGAATTATGTCAACCTAGCGCTCGCTGCGGGTGGCAAGCTGGTGAATGGCAAAAACGTGATCGCGATTTATTGTAAGCAAACCGGCGGCGGTCAATTCATCGACGCGGGTCTGTTTACGGCCAAGTAGAACATAACAGGCAAATAACTATTCCCGAAGAGAGGGTGA
>JAYVHC010000025.1:0-3175 GCA_043771575.1 Planctomycetia bacterium | reverse complement strand
CACCACGGACGATACTTCTTCGAATTCACACGACTCGGGGGTCAGCAATCGATTGAGCAGAATCTCGGCTACAACCACCAGTACCGGAGCTTCCGCGTTCACCTTGCGATTGCCCGTGACTAAGCCCACCTTAGATTCCGGAAAACCCCAGCGCACGACCGATTGCCGTAGCTCGGTCAGTTTCTGATCGGTGAGCGCGATCAATGGTGTCGTGTAGTAGGCTTTCTTGCCGGTTCGCAATGCTTCGTAAATGGCGGCTTCGGCAATTAAGGTCTTGCCGGTTCCTGTCGGCGCGCAGACCAACACACCTTGCTGCGAGGTGAACCATGCCAGCAAAGCCTCTTCCTGAACTGGGTAAGGCGCGAAAGGGAGGCGTTCGAAATACTCAGCCGCCACTGCGTCGCGGGACAGATCAGGTTGTACGCCAGTCATGGAGTGCCAATTTCGGAGGAATTTGCAAAGCCTTGTAAGTCTGGCATTGTGGCACATGTCAGGCGGTTGCGTCCAGGTAGCTGCAAACCACATGGCCCCAATGCGTTGCGACAATCTTGAATTTTCCCCGCTGGACGGCTCGCCGTTTGCATTATGCTTCAGCACACTGCTAAGTTGAAACCTGATGCAATACCGATTTCATGGAGGATTGAACGATGGCGAGGCGACCACGACGAAAACAAGCTGGTGCAATTGGCACGCTTTTGGTTGAAATGAGCGCTCTGGCAAGCATCTTGGGAGTCACTCAGCCCACGGTGCGAGACAATTTGTGGCAAATGGTCCAACCCGCCGCGATCAATTCGCCCGCCAAGCAGCTACCGCCACAAGGGTTCGACGAATTCGTATCGGAGCCCGAAGTCTGTGCAACCACTGCCCGTGAGACTGAAACTAATCAGACGATTTTCCCTTCGGCCTATACTGCTCAAGCGGTGATACCACGTAACCAAAAAAACTCAGCCATTTGGAACGCTTCCGGCTACAATCCTATGGGTACATTCCAATAGAACTACAATGTAGGGTGGGTTGAGGCACGAAACCCTCTATCAAACCCACCGCCGTCGTGTGATCGAACAAACCACAGTGTACATCGGAAAGATGGGCGTTGCGTGGGTTGCGTGGGTTTCGTGACTCAACCCGCCCCACGGGGGAAAACACGATTACAATCTGCGGTTGCACCCACAATACACTTATCGCTATTCGGAGTCACACATGCGAGCTTCAATATTAGGGATCATTACGGCTTTGCAGTTTGCCAGTTTGCAAACTTCTTACGCGACCGAACCACTTCCTTACACGCAAAAACAAGACGTTGTCTTTGCTGAAGTTCATGGAACGGGCTTGCTGATGGATGTTTTCACACCGACAGGACCGGCTAACGGTCTAGCGATTGTCGATATTGCCAGCGGTGCTTGGTACTCCGATCGCGGCAAGATTCGCGACCATACCCTGGCACAAATTTACTCGACGCTTTGCATTCGAGGCTATGTAGTTTTTGCTATCCGCCCAGGCTCCAAATCGCGTTACACGGCGCTGGAGATGGATCAAAATGTCAAATCTGGAATTCGTTACATCAAAGAACGTGCCGAGGAATACCGCATCAATGCAAGCCACCTTGGGCTGACGGGAGCATCTGCGGGCGGTCATCTGGCGACGCTGGCAGCGCTAACGCCGCTGGCAGGGGATGCGGGCGCGAAAAACAAAGCGGATCGACTTGATTCCACAGTTGCTGCCGTGGCCGTGTTCTTTCCGCCCACAGATTTCATTGAATGGCGCGAGGGTCGCATGGTCGACGCCAAGGTGCTAGCACCCTTGCTGGCGATTGGGGCAACCTCCACCCAAGAAGCATCACTGAGAGACAAAAGTAACGAGGAGATCCAAGCCATGGCGCGGGCGATCTCGCCGCTGCATCGCGTCAATAAACCCACGATTCCCTTCCTGCTGATCCACGGCGACGCCGATGAAGTTGTCCCACTTTCGCACTCTCAGAAGCTAGTCGATGCCATTCAAGCGGAGGGTGGCTCAGCCGAATTGATTGTCAAAGCTGGCGGAGGCCACCCCTGGCTGACCATTCCGAATGAAGTTGCGATCATGGCCGATTGGTTTGATAAGCAACTGAAGTGACGAGCAACCATAAATATTGTTCGCTAGAATGTCCTGCTGATTCGGGTGGGGCCTTGTCACGCAATTTGTCGGAACAGAAAGTAGACTCATGCAAAAAGTAAAGCTTTTTAAGAGCATTGAGAGCGAGCTGAGCAACATGGAAAAAGAGATCAATGCTTGGATCATGGAAACAGGCGCGAGAATTATTTCCGTAACAGGAAACATCGCTCCGCAATCTGGCGGCAGCTCAAGCATACCCATGGGTTCGTTCAGCGCATCGGATGTACTGGTGGTAATCATGTACGAGGACGGCAATGCCCGCTGAGTCCGCTTGCCGAGTGCTGGTGTTGGGAGCGCATCCGGACGATGCCGAAGTGGCCGCGGGAGGCTTGCTGGTTCGTCACCGAAAACTTGGTTCCGTCGTGCGCATCATTTCAGTTACAGATGGTCGTAGCGGGCATCACCATGCTCCGCCTGAAGAACTTGTCCGCATCCGTCGCGAGGAAGCGCGTAAGTCCGGTGAGTTGATCGGCGCGGAGAATTTTACCTGGGATTTTCCTGATGGTGAACTGCAAGCGGATTTGCATGTGCGCTCAGCCATCATTCGCGAGATCCGCGTATTCCAACCAGACCTTGTACTAACGCATCGGCCCAACGATTATCATCCGGATCATCGGGCGGTCGGCCAATCGGTCCAAGACGCGTCGTACATGGTTACCGTGCCGCATATCTGCCCCGACATGCCAGCACTTCGATCCGATCCCGTCGTGGCTTACATGAGCGACGTGTTCACGCGGCCGAGCTCGCTGCGTCCAGACATTGTGCTGGACATCGCCGACGAATTCGAAACCGTGGTGCGCATGGCGGCTTGTCATCATTCACAATTCTTCGAGTGGCTGCCCTATCATGACGGCAAGCTGCAAGACGTACCTGAATCGGACGAAGCAAAGTTCGCATGGTTGCATGGTTGGTTGACTCATTTTCTTCAACGCCGCTGGAAGCATTTTCAAAGTGAAGTGAACGAGCGCTTACCGAATCCAACGGACTCATCGCTGATCGAAGTCTACGAGATCAGCGAGTACGC
>JAYVHC010000024.1:0-2977 GCA_043771575.1 Planctomycetia bacterium | reverse complement strand
GTTGATAGATTGGGCTACATTGCCTTGCGAAATCGTGGTTTTCGTGACGCGCATTCACCGATAGTGATCTCGCTTGACGACGACGCATTATTTACATCGCCCGAGACCGTAGCACAAGTCGTCAAGGCTTTTCGAATGACTCCAAATGCAGCCGCATTCGCGCTCAAGTATCGAGAAACGCAATCGCAAAACAAATTATCGTTGATGCCTGAAATTCCAACTGGTTCGGAACTGAGAAGTTACATTGGCTGCTCGCATGCAGTACGGAAGGACATCGTCCTTAGCTTGGGAGGTTATCGCGAGTTCTTTGTCCATCAGGGCGAGGAAAAAGATCTGTGTATACGTATGCGCAATAAAGGTTACTCGATCCAATTCTTGAATTGCCCAGCGATAATCCATAATCCGAGCCCGAAGCGAGATCATCGACGCTGGCATTATTTTGGAATTAGGAATACGTTTCTCTTTACACTACTCAACGTACCCACGGGCTACGCAGTTTTTCGACTTGTTAAGGACACTTTGCTTCTATTGCGGCATTCCGTTCGAACAAGCGGACTCCAGGGGTTGTGGTGGGTGATGAAAGGGTTGGTATCGAGCTTGCGTTACCTCCCCAATCGCGAACCGGTACATACAGAAACCTATCGGCAGTACCACCGTTTAATCTCAGCTGGCCCATCCGGAATTGCATTGCAGTCCGAATGTTGCATGTGTGCCACTAGCTCTGGCGGCTCTGGCAGTGCGAATGAAGGCGTGATCAATACTCGCTAAGAATTCGTTCAAGTAACGGCTTGATGCGCGAGTGTTGAAGTGTGGGTTTGCTTTGCAGATGATCCAAAGAATGAATATTTCCCGCCGTCGCATTAGAATTGTTTGCCTCAATCGATGATTACCTTTCTCATTGCAATTAGTCTGTTAGTGATCTGCCTGTCAGCATGGACGGAATACCAGCGCACGAGGGACCCGATCAATCCAACCGTCATCTTTTTGCCGATGATGACCTACACTTACGTGCTTCGTCCGCTAGCGCTTACAAACACTTCTGGAATCGAAGTGCTTTTCCCCAACATGGATTCGCTGGCGTTTGTGCATATAGTGAACCTGGCATTCATTAGTGCATTTTGCATAGGCATGGCTTGGCATCCGCCGCTGCGAGCGTCTCTTGCAAGCCATTTCGCCAGCATGCGAAAGTACGATTCCGCAATTACAAGAAGGAATACTTTCCGAGTTAGTCTTGCCTTGGGGATCATTTCGAATTTCGTCTTTTGGTACAGTGTCCATTATTCAGGCGGGCCTTTTCGAGTTTTTTCGCAAAGAAAACCATTTCTGCTTTCGCCATTTGGTAGTGGTTACATCGATGAACTTACACTGCTGTCCTTTCCGGCGGTATTGCTATTCGCAATTGCCATTCAGGGGAAGTTAATCAGGATACAGCATCTGGCTATAGCGCTATTCATCGCGTCTCCGCATATCGTAATGGGCACGCTCGGCGGGCGGCGGGGACCGGCATTTCTGATCATTGCAACGTTTCTTATTAGCTTCATCATTGTTCGCAGAAGGAAAATTTCCCTAAAGTGGGTTGTTGCCGCACTTGCGTTAAGCGGTGTTTTTCTCTTGGTACTCAACGAGTACCGAGGTGACCTATTTAGAACCGATGTCCGCTCTTCGGTGGGTGGCACGTTGGGAAAGCTTGTGAGTAATGAACGAGTAGACCCGGGAGACGAGTATGTAGCCGCCAGCGCTACCATACTGTTGGCGCATAGTACTGGAAAACACTACTGGGGAAGCCGATACTTTACCTGGTTCGTAATCCGCCCAATTCCCTCGAGGCTTTGGCCGTCGAAATATGTAGACATGGGGATGGAATGGATGGTTCTTAGTCCTGGAACAGCTGGTTTCTCGCTCGAAGAATGGAATTCGGCCGTCGGTTTCGTGCCTGCAGGAGGTTCAGCAGGAGGTTTCATATCAGACCTTTTCCTTGAGTTTTCTTGGTTTGGTATGTTTCTTAGTTTCTTGATTGGCAGAACGTATGCTAGAGGCTGGTATCTTTCACTGACCAAAGGGGGATACTGGACTTTGATCTACATCGAAATGCTTATTCTCTCAATTTATCTGCCTTCTCAGAACCTTGAAGCGTGGCTCTATCGACTTATGTTACTTTCGCTTCTTTGCTTCATATTCTGGCGAGTTGCGATGCCGTCAATGGCTGCACAGCCTATTGTTTATAGGTCCACGCGTGCCAATCAGAGACAATGACATGCTCGCTGCTACCAGCAAGGTAGCGGTCGCACTTCTAGGGGCGAGGTGTCACTATGCGGTGCCGCGAATTCTTGCCGCGCATGGTAAACTGGCGGGCCTGTATACCGATATTTACGCGGGTGATTGGCCTGCTAGACTTGCTGCAAGTCTTCCGAGAAACTGGCTACCGCAGGCCGCGCAGCGGCTTGTAGACCGAAGTATTTCCGATATCGATCCCAAACTGATACACACATTTCCGATTCAGGGACTGTGTCGTGCTTGGACTCACTCGCGTCAAAATGGCCCAGGGCAGATCCTAAGACGGCACGCGCTAGACAATAGAGCATTCTGCAAAAGGATCACGCGTTACGGAATCCGTGGGGCGGATGCGATGTACGTTTACAATGGCGCTGGCGTGGAGTTGCTTCGATTTACAAAAGCTGCCGGTCTAGCCGGAATTCAGGAGCAAACCATCGCGCCTTACTCATTGGTTGAGCCACTGTTGGCTGAAGAACGAATTCTCTGGCCAGGTTGGGAAGACTCATTGGTGAGCGATGACGACTGGAAACCGCTTTCCGCGAGAGAAGAGGAAGAATGGTCGCTAGCCGACAGGGTAATATGTGGCTCGCAGTTTGTTGTGGACGGTATACAAAAGAAGATCGGCACTCAGACAAAGTGTGTCGTTGTTCCGTACGGTATTGATCTGCCCCGTCAATGTACCGCCCGATCTGCTCGAGGCGAT
>JAYVHC010000023.1:0-5003 GCA_043771575.1 Planctomycetia bacterium | reverse complement strand
CATGCCAACCGGTTTAGAACTGCCATGCAGTACAACATCGAGGCGCATTCGGCACGAGCCGTCGTAACATCGAGGAATGATCACGCCATAAGGCTGCGTCGAGCCATCAACGACCGACGCATATCCACGCAGTACCTTTCCCTTCTTTTTAGTCCAGGGACTCTTGTTCTCCGTCAGTGCGTTAGCACGTTCAATGCAGCGTGCCAAAGCCTTGTTAATAAGCTCCAATTCGTTTGCGCTGTGCGACTGATCGTAGAGCTGTGCCCAAACGACGCCTTTGTGAAAGACTTCGACATCTGCCAGAAGATCCGGATTGTCCGATGTCAGCTGCGAGATCTTGGTCTCCAATTGCTTCGTCGCGTCCTGCGGTGCGGCAGCCGCAATTGCAGTCGTCAACAGTAAAGCAAAACTGATAGCAAGCGAGCTGCCAATATCGCATCTGTGCCAGTGATGTGCGGTGTATTTCATGGCTCGTAGTGTTTTGAGTATGGGTGACGATGACACGGGATATGCTCAACCACGCCTGCAATCATAAGTGGAAAGAGTAAGATTTGCGACAGACGCGAAAACGACGTAACACCTTTTGCACCATATGGGAGTATATCGGCGTACGAAGTTCTAATTGCCACCACCGCAGCGGCGGGTTAAAACCGCAGTGCAGTGTAGAGCATTTTTGTCTCACCCGACGCCACCGTTATCGCAAGCTCAGCGTATCGCGATTCAGCGAAGATGATAAGACAATACGCGATGCGACTTGACATTTGAACCATGCCGACGCTCGGCCGCCGCACCGGTGTGGGTGCGAGTTAGCTGTCGGGGAGAAATCGCTTTGGTTGATTTCACCGCCACGATCCGGATGCCGTTTGACCACACTACTTGAGAAACGAGCCCAGCGCGAGGCCGACCGCGATACGGGCACTCGCCCGATTTCACCGTCACGCCTACGCTGGAATCCGCACCGCGGCTTGCACGGGCAAGTTTTTCAAGCGCTGCGGGATCGTCAATTGAACGCGAGAACTCGACCCAAGTGTTCGCGGCGAGAAACGTCGGCAGTTTGGATCGATCGCCCCGAGTGGCGTTAGGCAGCAGGACCGGAATGACTCGAAACCGACGGTCACTCCGCTTCGATTCGATGCCGTGCTGGAGCGCGACCCACATCTCGTCCTCATGCACGTTGCCCAACCCATGCGGCCCGACAATCACCGCACAGGCTCCGCACTCCCGCAACGCCCGATCAATCGCAGGCAGCCATGGCTCGCCCGCGACGAGATGCCAGGCATCAAGCCACGGGTTGAAACCGAGCTTCTTGAGTTCATTCGCGAACTGGATGACAGCCGGTTTATCGTCGCTATTATGCGATAGAAAGGCGTCGAACTTTGTGTTGAACATCGTTGGGTCCGTCCACGAACAGGTGTCACTGTGATGAGTTCATCGAGGTAGCGAATCAAGGCCGTCACAGCACTTAAATGTGGCGCATACCGACTATGGTATCTGAAATCGAAACTCGCCGCTTTCGGCTCGAACAAACGATATTTAGGACTTTCTAACTCGCACCGGTCACCCCTGACCGGTGCGAGCTGGTCTAAGCAGGATGCGCTTGGATTGGACATGGATCCAGTGAACATTGAATGCTTGTCAAGCGTTGGTGTTCCAATCGCCATTCACATACGACGGCACCGAAATCCAAATTGCAGCTATTCCCAATAGACTGCTTGCACCCGCAAATACCCAAACTACAAAATCATAGGTGTGAAACTGAGCTCTTGATTCTGTCACCAGCAAAGGACCGACACTTGATGCCAACACAGTCAGCATCTGAGCGGCACCCTGAATCTTTGCAAGTGCCCCAGTGCCAAATGCGTGGCCCCACACGGTGAAAAACAGGACAGTGATCAAGCCACCTGAAATGCTGTAAGCGACGCAGAATGCATAAGCTTGAAAAGTAGTCGTCAAAAACGTCAACGACATTAATGAGGCGGCAAGTAACATCAAGGAACTACTTAACAAATACTGCATTGGGTATTTGGTTGCGAGCCAGCCGCCCAAAAGATTCGAAGCCATTCCTACGAACAAACCGAGTACGAGCGAGCTGTGATAGAGTTCTTCTGAGAATCCTCTCGATGCCAAGATCGATTGCTGAAAGAGCGACACCCCCGAGCTGATCATTCCGAACAGCGATATCCCCAGCGCGAAAATCCAGAAACACGGAGTAGCGATTGCCTGAGTAAAAGTTGCAAAGGCATTCTTTTGATGGGGCGAGTCGGCTGAGCCTTGAAGTGACTTAAAATTAAACTGTAGGTATCTGGGCGTAAAGAACCAAACAATCGGAAGCACAATGAAGACGCCCCAGCCGACTTCATTCCAAGCGATTCGCCAGCCAACGATTGTCACGCGGTATCCAAGCAATCCTGTCCATGCCGCCATCAAGAATGTTAGCAACACTGCATAGGCACCCATCGCATTTCCAGGGCGATCAGGAAAGGACTTGCCAATGATTGCTAGACTGACAACGGACAGCATGCTTTGCCCAATTCCGCGAGTGAGTGTCAGCGCGCAGCATAGTGCCAGTACGCTCCGCACACCCGACATCCACAGCACCACACTACCCAACGCACAAAGAACCAAAACGGACACCGGCCGCATGCCGTATCGATCAATAAGCCAACCACAGGGCAAGCACATTAGACTTCCAATAAGTGTCGCCACTAAATTGATCTGAGCGTAGTTGCTCTCACTGAGTTGCTGGAAATCTACCAGTAATCGCGTAGTGATTATTCCCAGCCCGTGTGTGCGGCCAGGAAGCGTTGCAGCCATGGTGAAAGACGCGGCCACGATCGCTCCAACTCGCCCCCAATAGGCTACGGTAGATGCAGATAGCGAAGAATTCCTTGGCTTTTCGGTCATAATCCTATTGTGTTTGGCATCGCCGGTTGAATACCTGGAATTTTCGACGAAACGTTGGTTAATATGATAGCAGGTGAGACGCCGGTTGCACCACATAGCTAAGTATTTTGCGGCCAGTTTGCGTTTGGTGTAAAGAATTGATTGATACAAGCAAAGCCGATTATTGCTGATCGATCTTTGCCAGTATGACAACGGACTAATAACGAAGTGTTTTTAGTGGGTCGCTCCTGCCGGGTGCGACTTCTTGCGCACAGCCTTTTCAAAATTGCCGATAGGGAATCCCAAAAGTCCTTCACAAAGTTCTACCAGCGGTTCAACCATTACAGACCTTCATTGCAAAAATCGCATTTAATGACCGCAAGCGGACAGCCCTATGGAGTCGGTCAAGTCGAATTGCAGCTCTCAGTGGCGATTGCGAAAGGTTGGCATTCCGATCAAATCGTTGAAGTAGTTGGCACAGACTACAAGATATGGCTAAGGTTAGCTTCGAATTGATTCTTGGCGCGTTCAGTAGCTTTTTCATGGGTTCGAACTACTTCCGGTACTAGGACCGGCTACATTGGCCGGCGTTGCCGGTTAGAATATCTCCGCACTTCCTCGGCTTTTCCCGCGGGTATCCACAGTCGCGTTTGAGATATTCATGGCTTTGCATTCAACCTTCCAAGTTTCATTGGCCAATCGCAGCTATCCGATTCACATCGGTGGAGGATTGTCGTCGGCATTTCCAAAATGGCTTTCAGAGCGATGTCCGAAAAGCCGACATGCGGTCGTTATCAGCGATGTAAATGTCAGCGCATTCGCGGAACGTTACTGTGGCGAACTCTTCCAAGCAGAATACCGCCTATCAAAGTTGACAATTCCCAGTGGTGAAGGGAGCAAGTCCTTAACAGAAGCTGGACGCCTTTGGGAAGCGATGCTTGACGAACATACCGATCGAGGTTCGGTAGTAGTGGCAATCGGCGGTGGCGTTGTCGGCGACTTGGCGGGTTTTGTCGCGGCTTCATTCACTCGCGGCCTGCCTTTGGTCCAAATTCCAACAACGCTGCTCAGTCATGTTGACTCGAGCGTTGGCGGCAAGACGGGTGTGAACTTACCTAAAGCCAAAAATATGGTCGGTGCGTTTTGGCAACCGAGCATGGTTGTCATCGATACAGATTCACTGAACACTTTACCGCATCGAGAATTCGTTTCCGGTCTGGCCGAGGTACTCAAGTACGGCGTGATCCTGATTCCCGATTTGCTTGACTACCTTGAGCAACATGTAGCGTCTGTGCTAGAGAAAGATGTTACAGCCATATCGCATCTGGTAGCTGAATCGTGTCGAGCCAAAGCCTCGGTGGTCCAGCAGGATGAACGCGAGACGACCGGACTGAGGGCTATCTTAAATTATGGCCACACCTTTGCCCATGCTTTGGAAAGCGTCGTAGGCTATGGGCAATTACTGCATGGCGAAGCCGTTTCCATCGGGATGCACATGGCGGCTTGTTTGGCTTATCAGTTGGGACGGGTGCCGTTGAGCTTCGTTGAACGGCAACGTAGGCTACTTAGCGCGTTACAATTGCCGACCCAATTCACCGACGCAGAATCTGATAAGCTATGGTCCGCCATGCAGCACGACAAAAAAGTGGAACACGGGCAATTGCGATTTATTCTGCCCACGCGTTTCGGCCATGTGGAACTCGTTCCAGGTATTACCCAACAACAAACGCTTGACGCAATGGCGATGGCAAATCAACTTGCTGATTCACATTGATCGCTTTGCCGTAGCACCAACTGACCCGCAAGAAACTATTGCTGATTTGCAACAGGCTAGCCAGCCCGTTGCTACATTGCACCATTCACTCCACAAAGCACCCCAGCATGACCAAAACCCTCTCTGTTTTGTTGGCTCTTGTATGCACGATCGCCATGGCTGTTGAGCCAACCAAATCACTGCCTCGCAGCAGCCCCGAAGCCCAAGGCGTTTCGTCTAAAGCAATTCTTACATTCGTGCAAACCGCAGATCAAGAGCTTTCGTCGATGCACAGCTTCATGCTCGTTCGGCATGGGAATGTTGTCGCGGAAGGTTGGTGGTCGCCTTATAACGCTGAGACTCGGCA
>JAYVHC010000022.1:0-1742 GCA_043771575.1 Planctomycetia bacterium | reverse complement strand
CTGCATCGAATCACAACGAACCACGTACACGTCGAACAGCACCCACGCATGAACGCCCACCGCCCCAATAAAAAAACCAATAGTGAACTAAACTGTTACGATAAGCTTCGCGAGCGCTACGTTTGCTGCACCTCAACACCTGCCTTGATGGACATCTGAATGGGAGCAGGGGCGGGAAGCAGAGCTTTGCGAAATCAATCATTTCCGTTTTTCTTGACTTTTAGCTGCCCGAGTTGTTCGAGTACTTTTGGGTCGGTTTGGTTAGATAGAAACAAGACTGAGTCGTCGACCATCAGCATATTGGCACCTGAATTGTGCGAACTACCAAAGCCGAGCGACCCATTCGCCACCTGCGACCAATCCTGTCGGATACCATGCTTGGGCAAGCGACCGTTGTTCGGCATTGCCCAAGGCGAAAAACCGATTTGAATCTCGCCCGCCATGATAGTCTGGCTTGCGCTTTCGAAATCGATTAACCTCAGTTCTCGACCGCCCTCCGTAACCTCTCGATTCCCGACGATGTGCGTTAGGCCAAGACCATCGAGTGATTTATGTGGATAGCCTTGGGATGGGCAGAGCGTTTCTCGTACAAGGCCTGTTACTTTGTTCTTGTTTGATTCTCCGTTCCATGGCTGAGATCGGTCAATCTCTGGTCGCATGTAGCCTAAGTAGATTAATGATTCGAAAATCCAGCTCACATGATTGCCCACTGCGACGATCTCTGGCTTGTAGGGCGACCGCGATGCATCTTCTTCGGTTTGGACTTCGGTAATGTAGAGACCTTTAGGTGAGCTTATGATCCAACCAACTTGATGCACGATGCCAGCCATCGAGATTCCTATTGCAAAAATGAACAAAAGGATAGCGACCAGAGATACGCTTGACGAAACTCGCCAAGGGGCTACTGGCACGCTTCTCCTTAACTGAGACTCGCGTACTAGCCATCGCAAAAAAAAGTGAGCCAAAGCGCAGGCAAACAAAGTACCAATAGTAAAGACGGCAATTCCATCCCAACGCACCCTCACCTGTGGGAGTACTCGAATTGCAAAATGAAACCAGCCGGTTAGCAATTCCAAAGCAACAGAACTAGATAATGCGAATAGAACGAGGACACTGCCTAGAACGGCTGCCACAATCGCAGTCCTCTTGCTCCTTCCGCTTTCATCAATTAGCTGCATCCGAGATAGCCTCCGTCTTCAACTTATAGATCATCCCTTGCTGTTTCCATGCGCCTGGCGTCAGCAATTCGCGTGCGCCGGAGATCATGGTTAAAACAATTACAAAGAGTGCCCCCCAAAGTAGTATCAGAACAAACGCTTTGCTAAACGAGAGCTTCGGAAGCCAAACGGAATTCTTGGCAATGATGTTCCAAAGCGATTGAATCGCAAGCGTGCAGACAAGTAGACCGATAGCGAAAAACGAGATGGCCTGCAAACGCTCGGTGGTCACTTCGGTAAGTTGAGGGATCGCCCCTTCCCAGTGCGCAGGTAACACCGAAGGCATTCCAGCTAGGCAAGCATTCGATAGGCTCATGCCAATTGCGATTGCATATAGCAATATTCTTTTTGCACGAATTGCCATGGTTTTGGTCGTCTTGGACTTTCTTGAACATCTTGCGCCTGAAATGGGAGCTACTCTGTTTTTTCAGTAACCACGATCAAGCAATTTGGATTGAGCGCCTGCAAGTAAACTCCTTCAACCGCTTTGATGTCACCGGCAAAACCGCGAAGCAAAAAGACTGG
>JAYVHC010000021.1:0-3680 GCA_043771575.1 Planctomycetia bacterium | reverse complement strand
ATTCACGTAGCAGCGTCACTCCGAGACGCTGATTGCCGCGAGTCTCGGAGAAATTCGCCTACAGGGTTTTGCGGTCTTCTCCCGGTGGAAAAGCCTATCTGAACAAAAGCAGCTTGTCGAAATACCATGTCAATCCCGAATTTTTAACAGCCCAGCCTCAGGCTCAATTTCGCTTGCAATTACAAAGCGAAACATACTAGGGCTACGCTTGAGCGCCGAGTCCACGAAACGGGTTGAACCGAACGTAATTCAAATGTCGGTAGAGTTCGCAACGTTGCAGCAGCTCCGAATGGGAGCCGATATCGACTACTTTATGATCGTGCAGTAACAAAACCGAATCGCACTGCCTTAACGTCAGTAGGCGATGAGGCAGAAGGACCGTTATGGAAGTCGGTTTTACCAAGCTGCAGATCGCTTCGACAGTATCTTGCTCAGTCTTGGCGTCCACGTGCTTGTCTGGCTCTTCGATAACTACAACCGAGGGCGACCGCAAATTCGCTCGAGCAATTCCTAGCCGAAACGCGGCGTCTTCCGTCAAGCGATCATCACCCGGCGTAATGAGCGTCGCCATGCCGTCGGGCAATCTCTGCACGATGTCCATTGCCTTCGAAGCTCGCAGGATTTGGTTAATATCCAACGAGGCATAATCCCCCGTTCTTCGCGAAAGATTATCTTGCACGGTGCCAGTGATTAACGGACCATCGGCTGAGACCCACAGCGAGCAATTCGAGAGGCTGTCCGGTGTCAGGTCCGAAACGAGGACTCCGTCGATCAGCAATCGACCGCTTACAGGCCGGCCGTAACCCATCAGCAATTCAACGAGCGCCTGCGCTTGCAATCGTTCACTCGAAACGATTCCGATCAAGCTACCGGGCTTGAATGTGGCTGACACATTCTCCAGCAACTTGTGCCCGCTGCTATCCTGTAACGTTACGTGATCGAGTTCCGCATGGTGCTCAACGCGAGTTATGCTTTTCAGCACCGCACCATTGAACGTTTCGACGGGCAATGCAAGGAAGTTCTTTAATTCGTCAGCCGCGCTATCCACTTGGCGAAGCTCACGGGCACTGCGATGCAAGCGGACAGCGCTGATTGCGGCACCGACTCCAGCCAGCAGAAACGTCACCGAACCAGCCATGGAAATCGTCGACTCGGGCCGGAGGATTTGAACTGCGACGATGAACTGAAATAGGCAGCCGAGGATCGCAACCACGGCAATGACTAAGGGAACTTTCCAAGCGGAATTGGAAAGACTCTTGAACGCTTCGCTGCGATAATTCGCGATCTGCTCGGCGAAGCGCTGATCGATTTCCTGTTCAGCGTGGACCGATTCCAGCAACGGGCCCTTCAAGCACATCGACACCAAGTCCGCGCGTCGTTGCGCAGCACGCTCGCGAATTACGGGCAAGGCACTGCGTCGATTGCGATCAACGAAGCGGTAGATCAATGTTACCAGCGCCGCACCCACAACGGTCAACAATGTCAGCAGCGGCTGGATCAGTAAGGCGAGCAACAGACAGCCCGCAAGTTGCACCAGATGTCTCGGAAAAGTTCGCCACCAACGGGTGAGACTCGCGCGAACTCGCGGCAAGTGATACTCGAGTCCATCGACTAACGCCGTTTGTTGAGCCGACAAAGTACGCACGACTCCTAATTGCTTCGAGTGCGTGCGCAGTTCGCGGATCAGGTCAACTTCTAATTCAACCGCCGCCGTTTGAACTTGCCGATTCAAAATGTTCAGCGAGATCGCGATGAAGAACGAGATTGCCAGCGCGCCGGCGAGTAAGACACTCACTTTGGTCAGCGGCGTCATCGTCGCAGGGAACCATGGGTCGACGGTCGGCAGCCCAACTGCAAAAGCGTGTTTCGTCCCAGAACTGGCTTCAACCAAGATATGCGCCACTTCGCCAACCAACAAAAACAGGATGGGAACTGCGATCGCACAAAGACTTCCGACTACTTGGGCAAACAGCAACTTGCCCGAACTTCCGGCCTGATGGGTCAAGAATTGCAGTGACCGTGATCGCATGATGAGTGACCTTGTTGTTTCTCAGTGGCAGTCAATGGTGAGGTAGTCTTGGTTTACTACGCTTTGAGAGTGACGCTGGGTTTATTGCGTTTGGGGTAAAGTTCACGACAAATTCCACATTTCATTCCGTCGCAGCCTCGAGCCGAACAATGTTCTCGGCCGTAGTAGATGATTTGAAGGTGAAGTATATTCCACGAGTCCTCGGGAAAAAGACGCTTCAAATCGGCTTCGGTTTGCTTTACGTTCTTTCCGTTGGACAGCCCCCAACGCTGTGCCAAGCGATGAATGTGAGTGTCGACGGGAAACGCTGGACGGCCAAACGCCTGACACATCACCACACTAGCCGTTTTATGTCCAACCCCGGGCAGCTTTTCAAGTTCCTCCATGGATTCCGGGACTTTGCCACTATATTGGTTCACCAAGATTTCCGACAAGCCGCGAATTGCTTTGGATTTTTGCGGAGCCAAACCTAGAGGCCGAATCACTGACAGAATTTCTTCCGTAGTCCGCTGACTCATCGAAAACGGATTATCCGCCAACTTCCACAGCTGCGGGGTGACCTTGTTGACCATTTTGTCCGTGCACTGGGCACTCAAAAGCACCGCTACCAACAACGAATAGGGATCGATGTGGTCCAACGGGATCGCCGGTTGCGGGTAGAGTTCGGTGAGTCGCTGGCGGACGATTGCCGCACGTGCTTGCTTGTTCATCTGACTGTAGGTCTAAAGGGTTTTTGGTCGCGCCGCCGCCCTTAGCATTCGATAGTGGCTTACGGCGACGCTATTGGCTATTATGTGCAGTTCTTCGATCGCCAGTATAATTCGCGATTTTGATTCAATTTGACCAACATACTATTTCCCATAAGCTCTTGGAGACAGAATCGTGCCCAACCAAACACGTCGCGGCTTCCTGACAACGACCGCCATTGCCACCGCCTCGGTTGCTGCCGCAGGTCACGACCGTTTTGTCCATGCCTCGGGTCAGGACCAAGCGCAAACAACTTCGCCGAACTCCAAACTGCATGTGGCCATTGTAGGCGTGAACGGCCGCGGTGGCGAACATATCAGCGGTATGCTGGGAAACAGCAATGTCGAAGTGACGCATATTTGCGATGTCGATGAAGGCGTTGGCCAAAAACGATGCGAAGGTATCGAGCAGTCGCAAAAGGGTAAAAAGCCAGCCTACGAGCGCGACATTCGCAAGCTGCTCGAAGACAAATCGATCGACATGATCACCGTCGCAACTCCAAACCACTGGCATGCTCTTGCGGGCGTGTGGGCCATGCAAGCCGGGAAAGATGCTTATATCGAGAAACCCGTGTGTCACAATATTGCCGAAGGAGCCGCCCTCATCGCCACCGCCCGCAAATACGGACGTATGTGCCAAGTCGGAACCCAATGCCGCAGCAGCAAGGCCGTCCGCGAAGCGATGGAGTTTATTCACAGCGGCGGTATCGGTGAAGTCAAATTGGCGCGCGCGCTGTGCTACAAACGCCGTGCGTCGATCGGCGAACTCGGCAACTACGAGATCCCCGATCAAGTAGACTTCAATCTCTGGAGCGGTCCTGCGCCCTACACCGATCCGAAACTGACTCGCAAGAAATTTCACTACGATTGGCACTGGCAACGCCATTACGGCAATGGCGACTCTG
>JAYVHC010000020.1:0-3219 GCA_043771575.1 Planctomycetia bacterium | reverse complement strand
CAACCTCGAAGATCCGAAACAGACGTGTACCCACGGCCGCGCTCCGGGCGATCGTTACTCCTGAGTCGCCGCCGGTGATCGTCGTGGGCCCGATGGTGTCGTTGAGCGTGAGCTGGACCGTCGTCAGCGTAATTTGGCCCAAGCCCACCCGGAAGTCGATCGTGTCGGCGCCGGCCGTGACGTTGGCCGAGTAAACCGCCGCCCGCAACGAGCCTTCGCCATCATCCGCGGCGCTGGTCACATGAAATGTAGCCAGCACCCGACGGTCTTCCAGCCTCTCAAACATCTGAGGGAAGGAACACAACTTTCGGCGAGACGCCTTCCGCTGGAAAAGTTGCGAGCACTGAACCCACCAGAATAACTTGCTAAGTAACCTGAAGAAATTCATGTCGTTGAAAGTTCCTGAATACGCCGGCAACATCGTACTGACATTGGAATAGTGCCTGTAGGATATCTGCAAACAGCGCAGATAGTAGCAACGATCTTAGGTTTTTGTGGTTTTGGTCCAAGAAAGATCTCGGACCTGGATTGGCAGTACTGGCCGTAATTACGATCCAAACCCTATCTGGAAGTTTGTCCTCTAGATGTAGTTGTACGGCCCGAGCCTTCTTGTTCAGCAGTAAATTTTTGATTCTTGCGTGTCATGGATTCTCTTCTGGAATTGGAATATGCTGATCCAACTTTCAGACAGTTCTATTTCCATCAGAGGCAAGACACCCCAATCCATGATCGTCTTCGTCACCAAAGATTTGTTCTTCATCCCGCTTCTTAAGACTGCCGCTGAGAAGCAAAACTGCTCGATGATCACCGTCCCGAATGCCAACTCCGTGCGGCTCGATGAACTCACCGCCGAAGAAGTCACCGCCTGCGTTATCGACTTAACCTCAGTCTCACTCGCCGAGATCGCCACCGCTGCTGAATCGCTGCAAAAGCGCTTCGCCCCCGTCCAACTCATCGCCTTTGGCCCGCACGTCAACGAGCAACATTTAGCCGCCGCCCAATCCGCCGGTTTTGACAGCGTCCTCACCCGCGGCCAACTCAACGCCAACATCGACCGCCACATGCAACACTGGGCCATACAAAAGCCATAGGCTGAGTGTAGAACGATTGTCTCAATCGTTCTTGGGCGCAATTTAGCCTGCTCCCTAAACCGCCCCTATTCGAACCACCGCGTTCCCAAACAGTGACCCGCCACCCAAATCGGTCAGCTCTTGGCTCGTTAAATCGTTTAAGCTCTTCTTATCCGGCGCAAGCTTCGGCCACCACTGCCCAACAGCGATCACCACGCCAACTCGAGCGTCTGTCGTCACAATTACTTTGCGAACGATTGAACCCACTGCGCTCGTGATTTGAATTCGTTCGCCGTCCCGAACACTCGCCGACTTGGCATCGTCCGGATGCACCAACACCGTCGGTTCGCCACCGGCCGCTCGCAGTAACTCTTCAATGTTCCCCATGCTAGTGTTGAGCACAAACGCACCCGGCGGTGAAATCAAACGCAGCGGAAACTCGGCGTTCGTTTGCACTCGGAACTCAACCTGCTCCGGCGCGGGCGCAAACCTAATCTTGCGATCTTCAAAATTGCTGCCATCCGCATAGGGCCGGAACTCAGTGGGCAACGATAATCGAATACTCCGCTCGGCTTTCAATCGCTCCAGCGTAATTCCGGCGAGAAAAGGATTCGAACTGCGCAGCAAATCCTCCGCGATCTGGTCCGTTGTCCACGACAAAACTTCATCGGTCAGTCCCAGCCGCGCTGCCAGTTGCTGAAACACCCAACTGTTCGGCTTCGACTCGCCGCGCGGCGTAACAATCGGCTCAGCCCACTGCAAGTAGTAATGACCATAGGCTGTGTACATATCGGGATGCTCAACAAACGTTGTCGCAGGCAAGAGGATGTCCGCATAGTCCGCCGTATCGGTTTGAAAATGCTCCAGCACCACCGTGAATAGATCCTCACGCGCCAACCCTTGTCGCACTGCATTCGAATCCGGCGCGACCGCAGCGGGATTCGAATTGAAAACAAACAACGACGAGATTGGTGAGGTAGTATCAGCCAACGCTTGACCAAATTGATTCTGATTCACGACACGACGGTCGGACTTCATTAAATGCTTACCCGCCACGCGATGGTCGTTCAGTCCAAATGCGCCGCTAGTCGACAGTGCACCACCGCCACCGCGATGCCGCCATGCTCCCGTCAACGCCGACAGTAAAGTGATCGCTCGAATCGCATTGCCGCCACCCTCATTGCGACTCATGCCATAGCCGACTTTGATAAACGTTGCCGGTTCGCGTCCGATCTCATCCGCCAGCTGCCGAATTTTCTCCGCCGATACACCGCAGAACTCCGCTGCCCGCTGCACTGGCCATTGCGCGCACGCCGCCTTGTAGTCACTCAAGTCGTTCGCGTGTGCCGCCAAGTATTCTTTGTCCTCGCGTCCAGCTCGTAGGATCTCGCCACCGATCGCCAGTGCCAATGCCGCATCGGTGCCCACGACGACTTGCCAATTTTCATCGGCAAAGCGACTGGTTTCGTTACAGTAAGGATCGATATGCATAATCTTCGCGCCGCGCTGCCGAGCTTCTTTCAAGATCGGTACCAAATGGCTGTTCGAACGCAACACATTGATGCCCCACAGCACGATCAGCTTCGCCTGCGCGACGTCCTCCGGTGCAACTGAAAGCTTGCTAGGTCCATAGTTCGCTTCCCACCCAGCACTGGCCGTCGTCGAACAAATCGTCCAGTCCAATTCGCTCGCCCCCAACGCTCGAAAGAACGCTTGCGGATAATCGCGTTCGATGACCCCCATTGTCCCCGCATAACAAAACGGCAACACGCTCTGCTCGCCGTATTTTGCAAGGTTCACCTTCACGCGAGCCGCTATTTCATCGAGCGCTTCGATCCAAGTAATCGGTTCGAATTTTCCTTCACCTTTGCGTCCCACTCGTTTCTGCGGCACCATCAGCCGATCCGCATGCTCTTGGCGCTGTGGATACTTGGCCATCTTCACGCATGCGAAACCCCGAGTCACTGGATGGTCCGCTCCCGCCAGCTTGACCATCTTGTCACCATCCAGCGTAACAGCCAACGAGCAAGCATCCGGGCAATCCAGTGGACAAACCGAAGGTAAAACTCTCAAGCCCTCAATAGTGCTCATCTCTTTTTTCACTTTGACTAGCGACACACTACCCACAACGTGAACTATTGTAGCTCGT
>JAYVHC010000019.1:0-2712 GCA_043771575.1 Planctomycetia bacterium | reverse complement strand
CAAGGCCTACCACCGCGACGAACGCCCCCTGCATGCGGGCCATCGCCGCACAGAGGATGCCGATCGGTCCCGGCCCCAGCACTAGAACTCGGTCGCCGGGTTCGATGTCTGCATTCTTCACCGTCGCGTTGTAAGCAACGCAGCAGGGCTCCGTCAGGGCCGCAGCCGCCATCGAAACGGATTCGGGAACATGGTGCAGAATTCTTTCGGGGACCGCCACCCGTCGAGTCATCGCACCATCGACAGCCCCACCAAATCCTTTGCGCCGCGGATCGAGGTTGTAGAGTCCACGGCGCGTCATCGGGGAATTCGGATCAACAACAGCGGCCGTTTCACTGACAATTCGAGCCCCCGCCTTCCAGTGACTCGACACTCGAGCCCCGGTCTCCAGGATGATCCCGGAAAACTCATGGCCCAACACCATCGGATACGGAACGGACCAGCTCTGATCTCCCAGCCACATATGCAGGTCGGACCCACACACGCCAACGTTAACGACTTCTACGAGAACCTCGTCTTCGCGGATGACGGGCAGGGGGATATCCCGGATCTCAACGCTGTATCGCGCGGGGCCAAAGCAGGTGATGGCAGGTTGTTTGACGATTGTTGCACTCATGAGTCTCCAGTCTTCAACCAAGTAGGAAGTCTGCGGGAAAGTTGGGTTAGTGGTTAGCATCGCGATTTCGAGGGCAACAGATCCGTTTTCAAGTCGGATTTTAGCGTGCATCGTTGACTTCATGGGCTAAAATAGGCAAAACCTTGACACCTTAATCGCTGAACGCCAGTACAAGTTTTTTCGTCTAGTATAACCGCGTACCCAACGGGCCGCGCGACAGTGTATCGATAGCAATCACGCAGGGCGTGGCCCACGCGGTTAAACGATGGCTCGCATTGAACTTAAGAAGGAACGTGCTGGCGATCAGCGAGAAGTGTCACAACCTTCGTTTTTTTTTGGCTTTAGACGAGACATTTTGAATGCCGAACCGATGGGTCTTTGTTGTCTTACTGAGCGGATTCTCTACTCCGCTTTTCGCGCAGGAAGTCCGTGATGATGGCGTCGCATTTTTTGAACAGAGGATTCGCCCCGTCCTCATACAACATTGTTACAGTTGCCATTCGGTCGAAGCTCGTGACGCGAAAAAGTTGCAAGGCAGTCTGTTACTAGATTCTGCGGAAGGAATCTTGATCGGCGGAGAGGACGGTCCGGCACTGGTCAAAGGCCAGTCCGTTGAAAGTAAATTGCTGAAAGCGATGAAGTTTGAGGGTCTTGAGATGCCTCCGTCGGGCAAACTCTCGGACGAGATCATTGCTGACTTCGCCAAATGGATCGACATGGGAGCGCCGGATCCTCGTCACGGCGATGCTCAAATCAAACCCAAACGTGACATCAATATTGAGGAAGGTCGCCACTGGTGGGCATTCCAACCTCTTCGAATTGTAGCACCGCCTCAAGTGCCTCACACGGCGGTTGACCTGACCGCAATCGACAGGTTTATCATCTCCGCGCAATCCCAACATGGGCTGACACCAAGCAGCCAAGCGTCGAAAGAAAAGTTGATTCGACGTGCGTATTTCGATCTGATCGGTTTGCCTCCAACTCCCGAGCAGGTCGATGCGTTCGTGAATGACTCTTCGACTCATGCCTTCGAAGCCGTGGTTGATGGATTGTTGGAGAGTCCTCACTACGGTGAAAAATGGGCTCGCCATTGGCTTGATGTCGCGCGGTTTGCAGAAAGCGGCGGTTATGAGTTCGATGGTTTTCGCCCCGGAGCGTATCACTACCGCGACTGGGTGATTCGCTCACTCAACGACGATCTGCCTTACGACCAGTTCGTGCGGATGCAATTGGCCGGAGACAAGCTGTTGCCTGATGATTTCCTTGCCGCATCCGCCAGCGGTTTTCTGGTCGCGGGCCCGTACCCTGGCCAGACGACTGCCAAGACAATCGAAGGAATTCGCTATGACCAATTGGATGATATGCTGATGACCGTCGGCGGGTCGATGCTCGGATTGACCTTGGGTTGCGTCCGATGCCATGACCACAAGTACGATCCACTGCAGCAAAAGGACTATTACGGTCTGGCGGCAACGCTCGCTCAAACTTCGCATGGTACGAGAACCATCGATCCGAATCCAACGGCAACTCAACAGACGTTGGACCAGTACCGGAAGTCGCGTGAACCGTTGGCCCAGGCGCTCGGGCAGTTTGCAATCCATGAATTGCCCAAGAGATTCGAAACATGGCAGAACGCTGAGCTCGCCAAGCAACCTGACGTGCCACGTTGGCAAGTCATGGAGCCGGTTGCAGTCGATGCCGATCGAACTTGGCTGAAGTGGTTGCCGGGTGGAATTGTAGCTCACGATGGAAAGCAGATCTCCGGAGCAGTACTGATCCGTGACGGTCAGCGCCGAGTTGTCCCCAACAACGACACTTATACCATTCGGTTTCACACGTACCAGAAAAACGTAACTTCATTGCGACTAGACGCGCTAGCAGATAAAAGCCTGCCTCAACGCGGGCCTGGCCTCAACGACGATGGCAGTTTTCATTTAGCCGAATTCACGGTGATCGCCAAACCGCTGGATCGCAATTCGGCAGAGCCTCCGCAGGTGCTAAAGCTCAAGCCTGCACTTGCGGCTTTCGCGGACTCGGATGGTCCATTGACGAATGCCGTCGACGGAAAACCGGAGACAGCGTGGGGCGTGCGAGCC
>JAYVHC010000018.1:0-1624 GCA_043771575.1 Planctomycetia bacterium | reverse complement strand
TCGAGCTAGCTATGGTAGGCAACGCTGTAGCGACAAAGGATTTCTTGCGATACCAGCAGCGGCTTACGTGGAGTTGCTCGATTGGACGGCTCGGCAGATGGTAACTGGCCCACATTGCTGCGGATTCAGAATAAGTAGCAGGTGCGAGCGTCGCCGCTGACTACCGGTTAAACAATTTCATTTAGGATGCAACTATATCCGCAAGCGAACAAAGTACATGCAGTTCCATCTGTCAAGTGGCGACCAGCAACTGTACGTGAAGGTCATTCAGAGTATGCTAGATGAATTGGACACCCAAATCCCCAATGGGTTAAGCAACCCTACAAGCTTGGTGTTACTATCAGGAACAAAAACCCATGAGCAACACCATTGCATTTCTATTGGGATTGTCTCTGTTCCTATTATTTTGGTCCCTGACCGGGCATGGACTTTGGCTGCTCGTGGCCGGATTAATGCGGGCTTTGTTTGGCAAGACCTGTGAGTCCTGCAAACGTAAGTATTTGGGCGAAAGTTGCAATTGCCGAGAGAGTGTGATGTCGGCGCTTTCGAGTCTGCACCAGGAACCCGTGCCACAGTTGCCGACTGTCGCCAAGGATCTTGAGGCAGCGAATCGTCTCATTGCGTTGGCAAAATTTCATCGATGGTTGACCGACGAGCAGATTGAGAGTGTAGAACAACTCCTTCAATCGCTCCAGGTGCGCGTGCAGGCCCCGCGGCCCGCCGAGGCTCGCCGCGATGTATTGGTCTCCCCGAGCAACTTAGCAGTTGAAGAAGAGCCGGCGGTGGTTGCGTCGATTGTTACTGCAACACCTGCTATAGAGAAGACCAAAGTCCATGCTCTCGATAGGGAGTATGCAACAGCCAAGTCGCAACCGATTCAAGCTCCGCTTCAGCAACGGCTGACCGCCGGATTGCTCAAATCATTCATGGAGCAGTCGAATATTCGCTGGGTCGAACTGATAAGTGCGGCCTTGATCGTCACTTGTTCCGTTGGTTTGGTGATCAGTCTTTGGAGCACGCTTTCAAGTACCAGCCGCTTCTTTCCGTCGCTTGTTTTCTTGTTGGCAACGGTGGCCGTCCACGGCGCTGGTCAGTATACGCTTCGACAATGGAAACTTCGCACAACCTCGCAGGGAATTCTGCATATCGGGCTGATGCTCATTCCACTTGCCGTCCTGGTCGGCATTCTACTGTCGCGACGGCAGGTTGAGACACCGGCGATCGACACATTCGCGATGTTGATTATTGGAATTGGCAGCGTCGTTTATGGTGCGCTGGCAATCACGGCCAGCCAGTCACTTTTCGGACGAAGATGGCTCATTCCATCTTCGGTAAATGTAATCGCTGGCTTGACATTGTTGCCGATAAATTTTTTCGGCGAGCGTCATTTGCTTCACTACGGTCAAACTGTTTGGGTGTTGCTGCCACTGTTGTTGGTCAGCATGTGGTCGGCCCTAGCCATGAGTCAATCTACCTTGACTTCGCATACAGGCTTGCAGTCGGGCAGGAAACGGCGTGTGGCTGGCATCGTGGTCCAGTCGTTGTTCGCGATACTCGTTCCCTGCATTTTTTGGTTTGTACAATCAAGGGCCAGTGGAGGCGCTGGCCAGTGGTGGTGGGTAGC
>JAYVHC010000017.1:0-3541 GCA_043771575.1 Planctomycetia bacterium | reverse complement strand
GTGTTGCAGCCGGCGGCGATAGTGGTCCGGCGATAGTGGCTGGGCAGCCGGCGCAAAGTCGTTTAGTCGAAGCGGTTCGCTACGAGAATCGCGAATTGCAGATGCCGCCAACCGGTCGGTTGAACGATGCTGAGATCGATGTGCTCGTGAAGTGGATCGAGTTCGGTGCGCCGGACCCTCGCGATACGGTCCCAGCTCTTGCGGTCGGACCCACTGGAATGAGCATCGAGGATGGCCGCAAATTCTGGTCGATGCAACCCGTTGCGGCACCTGAGATTCCACACGTGACACGCGTCAATTGGATCAATAGCCCGGTGGATAACTTTGTGTTGGCGAAGTTGGAATCGGTGGGATTGCAGCCGGCGGAACCCGCTGATAAACGCACGCTCGTTCGGCGTTTAACGTTGGACTTAACTGGCTTGCCACCAACTGAGGACGAGGTTTCGGCATTTGATTCAGACTCAGCACCAGATGCGTACTCAAAACTGGTAGACCGTTTACTGGCGTCGCCGCAGTACGGCGTGCGTTGGGGGCGGCATTGGTTGGACGTAGCGCGGTACGCGGATTCAAATGGATTGGATGAGAACCTAGCGCTGGGTAATGCATGGAGGTACCGCGATTACGTGATCGATGCTTTCAATGCAAACAAGCCCTTTGATCGTTTCTTGATGGAGCAGTTGGCCGGTGATTTGGTGGCTGGGGCGAATCGAGAGTCGTTGACGGCGACGGGTTACTTGGTCCTAGGCGCAAAGGTGTTAGCCGAACCAGATCGTGAGAAACTGGTGATGGATACGATCGATGAACAGATCGATGCGACGGGGAAAGCCTTTTTGGGACTGACGCTGGGTTGTGCGCGCTGTCACGATCATAAGTTTGATCCGATCAAGCAAACCGATTACTACGCGCTGGCCGCGATCTTCAAGAGCACACAAACGTTTGGCCCTACGAATACTGGCGCGATCAAGCACTGGAATGAGCATTCGTTTGCAAATGCCGCAGAAGTGGAACAATTGAAGGCGGTCGAAGCCGATATCGCGGCAAAAAATGCGGTGGCAAACAAGTACAAGAGTGAAGCGGTGGCGAAAATACGTGAGGCTGCGAAAACCAAGGCAGCGGATTATTTGGCGGTGGCTGCTGAATTCTCACCCGCGGCGACTCTGAAAGAAGTTGCCACCGTGGCTGAGCCGCTTGGTTTACATCCGCGAATATTACATCACTGCCGATTGCATCTGGAGTATCACCGCGACGATCCGCTGTTCGCGACTTGGCACCAGTTGGTTGATGGTCAGGGTGCTGCGGGAGAAGAATCGTCCGGAGAAGCATGCGATGTTAGTCAATTGAACTCAATCGCAATGAAGGGTGCTGCGGTGGCAATCGGCGAACACTATCGCAAACTGTTCGCGGAAATGGAGCTAGCGCTTGCGGAGGCCACGAAAATCAAGCCGGATGCAAAGACGCTGGACGATGTGCGGCTTGAACAGGCTCGCGAGGCGCTCAATGATGCTTCCGGTTTCTTGGCAATTCCACCGCAACCTGAGTTTGCGTTTGATGAAGCGACGTTAACTGAGTATTACCGCTTAATGGACGAGGCGCGTATCGTTGAGAGCAATGCCCAGGACGAAACGGCAGCGATGGGGGTCGCTGATGGAAAAGTGCAAACGAGCATTCCGATTCACATTCGCGGAAGCCATCGTCAGCTGGGTGATCAAGTGGCGCGAGGATTCCCCTCAGTGATGCGACCGGAGAGCACTCCTCCAATTTTCGCAAAACATCAAAGTGGCCGTTTGGAGCTGGCGCAGTGGATGTCGAGCACCCAGAACCCACTGACGGCACGTGTGTTCGTGAATCGAATCTGGCGTTGGCATTTCGGTCGCGGGCTGGTCGCATCGACGGAGAATTTTGGACGGCTTGGTGATCGGCCGTCACATCCTGAATTGTTGGACTATCTCGCTCGACAGTTTATGGAATCCGGATGGTCGATCAAGGAATTGCAACGCTCGATCTTGATGTCTTCAGCTTATCGAATGCAGTCAACACATGCCGATGAAGCACTTTGCGCTGCCACCGATCCGGAAGATTTATTGCTGTGGAAATTTCGTATGCAACGACTGGATGCCGAACAGATACGCGATTCAATTTTAGCGGTCGCGGGTCGTTTGGACCAATCGCTCGGCGGCAAGACTGTTCCGCTGCGCAATCGCCAATTCGTTTTCAATCATACGTCGGTCGATCACACGCGTTATGAGAGTGTCCGTCGGGCGGCCTATCTGCCGGTAATTCGCAACAATTTGTACACGCTGTTTGAACAATTCGATTTTCCGGACCCGACTATGCCGACCGGTAGTCGCAACGCGACTGTGGTTGCGCCGCAAGCTTTGCTGATGATGAACGATGAATTGGTCATGGATTCCGCTCGCGAGTTTGCGCGTCGAGTCCTGCGACATTCAAATGCGGCTGAGCGGCGCGTCGATTTAGCCTATGAGATGGCGGTCGGTCGGCATCCCCAGACGCTGGAAACAGCGCGCGCCTTGACTTTTGTGGTTAAGTGGAAAGCGGCTATGACCGCGCAAGGCGAGGAGGCTGAGCTTTCGGCGTGGGCTATGTTCTGTCACAGCTTGATGGCTAGTAACGAGTTTATTTATGTTAGGTAAACGATGAACGGTCACTCTGAACTCAGACATCGTCGGCAGTTGCTAAAGCACACTGCAATCGGCTTCGGCGGACTTGCCATGGCCGCGTTGCTGGAACGCACGGGCTTCAGTGACGATCCAATGTCCATTGCCGATACCGGCAAACTGGCACGAATCCCGCCGCTGGCTAAGCGGATTGTGTTCTTGTTTATGAAAGGTGGGCCGTCGCATGTGGATACTTTCGATCCAAAACCGCTGCTGGATCGCGACCACGGCAAGGAGCCACCGTTCGCGTTGCCCGACGTGACGTTTGCCAAGCAAGGTGCTTTGCTGAAATCGCCTTGGAAGTTCCATCAGCATGGCCAAAGTGGTTTGCCGGTGAGTGAATTATTTCCCCATGTCGCGAAGCATATAGACGACTTGTGCATTCTGCGATCGGTACACGGTACCAATCCGGCGCACGGCGGAGCGCTTTTGAAACTGCATACCGGTAGCGATCAGTTTGTGCGACCAAGTCTCGGTTCGTGGGTTACCTATGGCCTGGGGAGTGAGAACGAGAACCTGCCCGCGTTCATAACGATTTGTCCGACACTCGCGCATGGCGGAGTAAATAACTGGGGGGCCGCCTTCCTTCCCTCGCATTGTCAAGGAACTCCGATCGGCAATGCCAGTCAATCGGCGGCGTCGGCCAGTGTAAAACATGTTCGCAACACTCGCATGAATCTCGCAACACAACGCGATCAGCTTGACCTGCTACGATCGATGAATCAATCGCATTTAGAGTCCGTCGGTCGCGATCAAGCCCTGGAAGGGCGACTGAATTCTTTTGAATTAGCTTTTCGCATGCAATCGACCATGCCTGCAATTCAGGATTTGGGAAGTGAAAGCGAAGCGACGCACCGGCAGTACGG
>JAYVHC010000016.1:0-8844 GCA_043771575.1 Planctomycetia bacterium | reverse complement strand
AAGTTCACTTTGCGGCTGTTTGTCCAAGACATTCGCCCGAGCGTTGATGCAACCGGTGTGTTCTCAGCGGGCTTGGACCTGGACCTTAAAGCGAACGGTGGAGCAACCGAATCCAGTTTGGTTCAGTTTCCAGCGATAGCTACACAGACCTTCCTCCAAGGGATCAAGGCCGGATCGCGACTGAGTAGCGGTAAGGCGGGCGATCGAGGAGTTGCTGGTTCCGATCAAGAGTTCAACGAAATCAGTCTGTTCGATAGCAATACCGAATTCCCAGTGCTTCGCGATCCACCGATCGACCCCACTCGGGTCGAACCGTTTTTCACCGCGGATTTTATCGCGCTGAAACCAGGCAGCTTGAGCTTCGCGCCGAGTGCAGCGGATACCGCCCAAGCGGAAACGCTTTTTTACGGTGACAACGCATCGATTCCAATTTCAAACATCTCTTTCGCTCCGCCGATCACCCTGACGATCATTTCCGATCCCACAGCGCCTGTGGCTGTGAATGACACGGTCGCTACGCTGGAGGACACTCCGATCAATTTGGCGAGTGCAGGGTTGACATTAAATGACACTGTCACCGCTCCGCGAACTTTGACCGTGACTTCGATTAGTACCATCGCGGGAACAACCGTGGGTACTGTCAGCGGTTTGACCTACACACCACCGCTGAATTTCAATGGAGCAGACCGCGTTACCTATACGATTACCGATTCTAACGGATTGACTGCATCAGCCACCGTGACGATTAATGTTACGCCCGTCAATGATCCACCCGTCGCGGGCGCGGATAACTTCTCCGTTCCCGGTGATTCGACCGGCAATCCGCTCAATGTATTGGCCAACGACAACGCTGGGGGCGGCGAGACGCAGACCCTGACTATTACTCAAGTGGGAACCACTAGCAACGGCGGCGTAGTCACGAACAATGGAACTTCGCTTTCCTATTCGCCTGCGGCAGGCTTTGAAGGAACCGAGACATTTACCTATACGGTCTCCGACGGACAGGCCACTGCCACTGCAACAGTCAGCGTCCTGGTAGAGCCGGCCACCATCCCGTTTGCTCGTCGCGACACGGCGGCTATTACGGAAGTTTCCGCCGGTGGAAGCGGTAGCGTAAAGGTCAATGTGCTGGCTAATGATAAGGTTAATCCTGGTGCAGGCGTCAAGGCACGGTTGATTAGTTTCACACAATCCGCCAATGGTACCGTGACGCTCGATGACAATGGAACGGCTGCGGATAACACCGATGACCAGTTAGTTTATGTGCCCAACTTTGAATTCAATGGCACCGACACTTTCACTTACGTGATGAATGATACGGCTGGCACCGGCGCTAACTCAACCGGTACCGTCGTCGTGACAGTTACCGACGTGAATGACGTCCCCATTGCAGCCAACGATAATGCAACTGGAACAGAAGATACGCCAGTTACCATAACAATCTCAAGCCTGTTGGCGAATGACTCGCCAGGTCTTGGCGAAACAATCACTCAGACCTTGTCGCTCACCAGTGTCAGTTCTTCGAATGGCACTGTGGTCATTGCTGGTTCGAACGTGGTGTTCACCCCTGCTGTCGACTTGAATGGCAATCGCACCTTCACGTATGTAGTGACTGATTCGGGGACTCCAGCGCTGACAGCCACCGCAACCGTCACGGTAAATTTGGCTGCGGTCAATGATCCACCAGTAGCGGGTGCCGACAATGTTAGCACCAACGAAGATACTCAATTGGTAATTAGTGCTGCGTCTCTGTTGACGAACGACGCTCCAGGACCAGCCACAGCTACGGATGAAGTGGGTCAAGTTCCGTTGACAATTACCGCAGTTGCCAAGCCAGTCGCGACGCTGGGCACGGTTAGTTTGGATGCTGGGAATATAACTTACACACCAGCCGCTGACTTCAATGGTACCGAGACCTTTACTTACTCCGTGCAAGATGCGGCGGGAGCCACGTCGACGGGCACTGTCACCGTAACGGTCAATCCAATCAACGACGCGCCCATCGCAGGATCAGACACAGCCATCGCTTTCAAAGGCGTGGCACTCCAGATTTCTGTCGCCGACTTACTCGCCAATGACAGTGCGGGACCGGCTAACGAAAGTGGTCAAACGCCTCTGAGCATTGTGGCGGTTTCAAATGCTGTGAACGGTATGGTTTCGCTCAACACGACGACCGGAATTATCACCTTCACACCAGCCGAAAATTTTTCAGGCCCTGCCTCCTTCCAGTACACCGTTCAAGATAGCGGTCCAACCGGTGGGACGAATGTGAACTCGGCAACCGGTACCGTTGCCGTTACGGTGCGAGATTTCGTACCAACGCAAATTTCGGGTAAGGTATGGGTTGACGAGACCAACGATGGAATCATCGACAGCGCCGAACGCCGCTTGGGTGGCGTACGTGTAGTACTGACAGGCAATGCCTTGGGCATTCCAATCGCGCAGCGGACTTACGTGACGTTGGCCGATGGTAGCTACCATTTCGATAACTTAGCTCCGGGCCAGTATGTCGTTCGCTATGTGACTCCCGTCCACATGATCGATGGTTTGGACGTAGCCGGCGGATTGGGTGACGCGGATGGCGTTGCCAACCAGTTTACGATTAACATCGCACAACCGGGTGGTGGCGACGGATCCGGATACAACTTCGCCGCACTAGGCATTGACGCCAGCTACGGTCGCGCACTCGACCTGCTCGCATCGCGGTATTTTGGAAACAATCCATCTATGGTTCTCAAAGGCCTGTATGCTGCTATCGGAGCAGATAACAGGTCCCTGTGGCTGGCTAAACTCGATGGCTTTGATAGCTTGGTAACCGGTGAAGTAGTGCTCAACGCTGCGGGCGACCGGGTGCAATTGACCATGGTGGATGCCAACCATAATGTCTTCACCACGTCCCTGAATAGAAGCCAGTTTGTAACGACCACGGATCGTGCCACCGGCAACAGGATCATTCGCATCTTGGGTGATGCCAGCTCGTTAAACTTCCAGCAAATCAGTCTGGCAGCACCACCGGTAGTTTCCATCAACGGCTACCTTGATGCGATCGACGAGATCTTTGCACAAGAGGGTTGGAACGAACTTGTCTAGGTTCTGATTCAGAAATTTGAGGCACTTCAAAACCTTTCCCGGAACTTCTGGGAAAGGTTTTTTCGTGTCCCATATCGCCCAAAACTCAAACTACCGGTAATGCACTTTTTCTCGGTGAAGACGGCAGCTTGAAGGTAGCACTGGGCGGCATATATGCTTCTTGTAAAACGTTGGCCAAAAACCATGAACGCCGCTCCAAACTGCCCAGAAGAAATAACAAAACGTCGGCTGTTGCCCACGATTGTCGATGTTGCATTATCCCTGAATCCACAATTCCCGGGAGCTAGCAATTCAGTTATGATGCGACCGCTGCAAGCGGGATTTCTTGGACAGAACTAAATGCCTCTGGGTGGTTTCCCCCACGCTTCGGGTAAGAACATGACCATTGCAGTAGACGATCGTTGGCTTTCGGTAGACGAAATCGCGGAATACCTCGGAATCAAGCGAGACACGGTCTACAAGTGGATCGATCGCAAACACATGCCGGCTCACAAGGTGGGCAGCCTGTGGAAATTGAAAAAAAGAAGAGATTGATGACTGGGTTCGATCGGGAGGCGCTGCGCACAAGGCAAGCGACCATGACGCAAATTGCCTTGAAGAAGAGTGAGGACGAACAAATGAACCCAATACAAGACACGAAGCAACTGCTACAAGCCGCACCAGAACTTTACCATCGGCTAATTTTGTTGGTCGGGGCAACTGGGACTGGCAAGACAGACCTGTTGAAAGAACTGGCCCGCGATCTGAGCGTGCCACTATTCAATGTAAACCTTTCTCTGTCGAGTGAGTTGTTGGAGCTCACTGCAAAACAACGTGCTCTCCGACTTCCAGAAATTTTCGCGAGAGTAACCGAAAGCGCGGCTGACCCGCTGCTACTCGACAATCTTGAAATTCTATTTGACGACCATCTAAAGCAAGATCCCTTGAGACTGCTCCAAGGCATCTCAAGGAATCGAACGGTAGTTGCATCTTGGAACGGTTATGCGACCGCTCAAAAGCTTGTGTATGCCGAGCCAGGGCATGCCGAGCATCGTAACTATGAAATTGGCGACGTAATGATTGTTCAGGTGAGCGGACAATCACTTGTGGGTTCCACTGGAGAATAAAGGCTTAGCGAACATGAAATACAGCGAACTTATCCAGTTTGACCCGATCGAGACTGTCGTTCAGTTGCGTGACGCTAACAAGTCCAGCGCTGCCGAACGACTTGTAAGCACCTATGTTATCTCCGATGAGATGGCCGACAGGCTCACAAACATCGTTATCCCGCAAATGCAATTCGACAATCCCTCCGACAACAAGGGACTGCTGGTCGTAGGAAACTATGGAACTGGTAAGTCTCACTTGATGTCGGTGTTGTCAGCGATCGCAGGTGACGAGGGGTTGGCAGGCCATATCACGAATAACATTGTAAGAGAGTCAGCAAAGAAGATTGCTGGACGATTCAAGGTGATCCGAACGGAAATCGGTGCGACCACAATGTCCTTGAGAGACATTTTGGTTGCAGAACTTGAAGAGCATCTCGAGAGACTCGGCGTTGACCACGTGTTCCCTGATGCTGGATCGATTTCGAGCCACAAACGCGCCTTCGAAGACATGATGGCAAAGTTTGATGCCAAGTTTCCCAAAACCGGATTGTTATTGGTTGTTGACGAGCTGCTAGATTATTTGCGGACTCGAAAGGACCAGGAGCTAATCCTAGATTTGAACTTCTTACGAGAGATCGGCGAAGTCGCAAAAGATCTTAATTTTCGGTTCATGGCTGGTGTGCAAGAGGCCATATTTGACAGCCCAAGATTTGCGTTTGTGGCTGATAGCATTCGCCGCGTCAAGGATCGATTTGAGCAGATCTTAATCGCGCGCAACGACGTGAAGTTCGTTGTGGCCGAACGATTACTCAAAAAGACAGCCGACCAGCAGTCCAAAATTCGCGACTACCTTGCTCCGTTTGCTAAGTATTATGGAAACCTCAACGAGCGGATGGATGAATTCGTCAGACTTTTCCCAGTTCATCCAGACTACATTGATACTTTTGAACGTGTCACTGTTGTTGAGAAGCGAGAAATCCTCAAAACGCTCTCCTTGGCGATGAAAGGGATGCTGGACGCAGAAGTTCCTGCTGACGAGCCCAAGTTGCTCGCGTTCGATAGCTACTGGAATACGCTTAAGCAGAACGCATCTTTTCGAGCAATACCAGAGATTCGTGCTGTAATCGACTGTAGCCAGGTTTTGGAATCGCGAGTCGAAAATGCGATCTCACCCAAGAATTACAAACCCATGGCTTTGCGGCTTATCCAAGCCCTGTCGGTTCATCGACTAACAACTGGCGATATCTACGCGCCAGTTGGCGCATCGCCTGAAGAGCTTCGAGACAGGCTATGTTTGTATGAACCACTTGTCGCTGAAATGGGTGGCAATGAACCAGAAAAGGACTTGCAGACTCACGTCGAGACTGTGCTTCGCAAAATCCATAGTGCTGTGAACGGACAGTTCATTAGCGAGAACAAAGAAAACCAACAATTTTATCTCGACCTCAAGAAGACAGACGACTTCGATGCGATTATTGAAAAACGTTCTGAAAGCTTGCAAGACGATCAGCTAGACCGAGCCTATTACGAGGCAATTAAGCGTGTCATGGAGTGCCAGGATACGACTTATGTGACGGGATACAAGATCTGGCAACACGAGATTGTCTGGCAGGAACGAAAGGCAGCGCGGACAGGTTACCTTTTCTTTGGCTCGCCAAACCAACGATCCACGGCAGTGCCGCAGCGTGATTTCTATCTATACTTCGTGCAGCCTTATGGCGACGACGGAAAGCTCTCACAGTCGATCAACCATAAGCTGGCGGATGAAGTCTTTTTTCGCTTGAAAGGAAAAGATGACGACTTTGATTCGGCCCTTCGTGGCTATGCGGCTGCATACGAATTAGCAACTACCTCTTCTGGAAATGCTAAATCGACATATGAAGCCAAGGCCAACGGATTTCTTAAAAAGTTGGTTCAGTGGCTGCAAAAGCAAATGGCGGATGCATACGAGATCACGCATCAAGGCCGAACGAAATCGATGTCCGAGTGGGCTAAGGGGAAATCGATACGTGACCTATCTGGTGTGTCGCCTAATGAGACAATCAACTTCCGAGACCTCGTAAACGCGATCGGCGGAATTTGCCTTGCTACTCACTTCGAGAACCAGGCACCTGATTATCCACACTTCTCCGTGATGATTACTGGGAGCAATCGCGCACAAGCTGCTCAAGATGCATTACGTGCGATTGCAGGTCAAAACCGAACCAAGCAAGCCACTGCCGTGCTTGACGCTTTGGAATTGCTCGACGGTGAGAAGATCGAACCGAGTAAATCGAAACATAGCAAATTCATTCTTGACGCAGTAAAATCAAAAGGGCACGGCCAGGTCGTCAATCGAAGCGAAATCATTCAAGACGATCACGGGCTCGAGTATATGAATCCGGGCGGTTCAAGGCTGGAAGCAGAATGGGTAACTGTACTCATTTCATCTCTCGTATATTCGGGTGATATCGTTCTTGCGATTCCAGGCAAGAAGTTTGATGCCACCGGACTGCAGCAACTTGCTGCAACTGCCATGGACGAATTGGTGCGTTTCAAGCATTTGGAACAACCCAAGGATTGGAATCTGCCTGCCCTCAAGGCGATGTTTGAATTGGTGGGCATGCCGCCAGGCAATGCCCAACTGGTAACACAAGGCAGCGATGCACCAGTGCAGCAATTGCAAGATGCGGTAACGAAGCTAGTCAAACGCATTGTGACGACTCAGCAAACGCTTCGAGACGGACTCTCGTATTGGGGGCAAGATTTGCTGGCAAGCACCGATCTCGCCAAGCAAGCCGGCGCACTTGACCAAGCCAAAGCCTTTTTTGAGTCTCTGCAAGCGTACTCTTCACCCGGCAAACTTAAGAATTTTAAGTACGCTGCAAATGAAGTGTTGGGGCACCAGCACCCACTAAAAACACTCGATGATCTTGACTCATTGAGAGGCTTTATCATCAACCACGGAGCATCCGCAGCATGGCTCTCCACGGCCGAAGCCGTTCTACCAACTGATCATGACTGGGTAAAAGAAATCCGAACCAGTAGATCATCAGTTCTCGCCAGCCTGAAGCAATCCGACTTAACCAAGTTGGCTACGCAGTCACAATCGATCGGGGCCAAGCTCAGCAAACTGAAAAAAGAATACGGCATTGCCTACATCAGCTTGCACACGAAAGCCCGGCTAGGAGCCAGCGACGACAAGCGAAAAGCGAATCTTCTGAACGACAGCCGTCTGCAAACCTTACTGAAACTTGCTGGCATCGATCTTATGCCGCGACAGCAATTGACCGACTTCCAAAATAGGCTTGCAGGTTTAAAGAGCTGCATCGCACTCACGGAGAAGGACTTAGATGCAAGTCCTATCTGTCCACACTGCGGATTCCGTCCGTCCGTGGAAAGCAGCGGAGCGAACGGCTCGCAGTTGCTTCAACAAATGGATGACCAGCTCGACGCACTGATCGAGCAGTGGACCAAGACGTTGTTAAACAATCTGGACGATCCGATGACGCAGAAAAACGTCAGGGAGCTGTTACAGGAATCTGATCGCCTCGTGATTCAATCTTTCGTTACCTCGCGTGAGCTTCCAGAACCAGTCGATGCCAATTTCGTTCAGATTCTAAAAACAGTACTTGCGGGATTGCAAAAGGTAAGCATTACCAAGGCAGCATTGCTCAAGGTTGTTACCGATCTTGGGCCAACCACTCCCGACGAGATGAAGAAATCTCTCGTAGGCTATATCGATAGTTTGACCAAGGGGAAAGATCCCAACAAAGTCCGGATCGTTTTGGAGTAATAGAACAATGAAGCGATACACAGATCTGGAACTTGAAACATTGTTAGACAATACGGAAACAGATCGCGTGGAGCGAAAACGTTCGTTCAAGGGAGATACGCCGACAAAGGCTCGCCAAGCAGTATGCGCGTTTGCAAATGACCTTCCCAACTACAACGAACCCGGTGTTTTGTTTATTGGCGCTGAGGATAACGGCAGTCCGTCAAACGAGACCATTACCGACGAGTTGCTGCGATCACTGGCGGACATGAAAACGGATGGAAATGTTTTGCCTTTGCCAGCGATGACAGTTGAGAAACGAACGCTAAAAAATGTAGAAATGGCTGTCGTCACTGTTCTGCCATCGGACATGCCACCGGTGAAGTACGACGGTCGAATCTGGGTTCGAACTGGCCCCCGTCGCGGAATCGCCAGCGCTCAAGACGAACGAATTCTTATCGAGAAACGGCGACACAAAAATCTGCCCTTCGATCTGCAACCGGTGCCTACTGCAAACCTGAACGATTTGTCTCAATCGATCTTTGTAAACGAGTTTCTCCCTCAGGCATTTGCATCCGATATTCTGGAAGCAAATGATCGCAGTTATGAAGAACGCCTTGCGTCGTGTCGTCTGATTAACGGAACCGAAGATCTAACGCCGACCTTGATAGGATTATTGGCAATCGGAAAGAGTCCTCAAGACTTCTTGCCCGGCGCTTGCATTCAGTTTCTCAGGATAAACGGAACCGAATTAGCGGACCCTGTAATCGATGAAGAGTCGATCGGTGGCGGAATCGTTGAAATGCTTCGCAGAGCGGAAGAAAAGCTCAAAGCTCACAATCGGACGTCAGTCGATATCACCTCGCAGCCTACACATAAAATGACATCACCCTACCCACAGGCGTCGTTGCA
>JAYVHC010000015.1:0-7690 GCA_043771575.1 Planctomycetia bacterium | reverse complement strand
CTCCTGCGGAGCTTTGTGGGGCAGCGATTGGACGTTCACCAGCACTGGGAGCCAATCTCGCTGCCGGAAAAAACTCGGCAGGAGCCTCGCCCTCCCGATCTGCGCGGAGAAAAAAAGCTCGGCAGGAGCCTCGCCCTCCCGATCTGTGCCGAGTATTGCAATTAAGTCAGCAGGCTCCGGAGAGACTCGCCCACGTGATATCACGCAAGGTGAGTGCCATTTGGCTAACGCCAGCGGCTCACAAAGCCCAGTACCACCTACAGCGTTTCTGAGTGGGCGAGCCCGCAGGCTTGGTTCGAAACGGCAAAATGCTTGGGTTTGAACGTATTCTTCAGTTCGGGCCGATTGTTGCGAAACCAACTGGTGACGAGGGCCAGCGTTTCGGGTCTCGCGGTGAACTGAGTACCGATGTGATGATCTTGATCCAACCAACGCTGAACAAGTCGATGCGTCTGATTCGTTTCGGCCGCAGTTTTTGGGGCGGCCAGCGCACCTTCCAGCTGGCCGCGGCGAATGAGATACCAAACATCTTGTCCGTCAAAACCAGCAACGGAGTAAACGAATGTGTAAGTATTTTTCGCGCGAGTGATATCGCCTGCACGTCGACTCAACCACTCAATCGCTCTCAAGTCATCGCGCAACACAACAGCTTGCTCAAATTGCAGATTGCGAGCGGCGCCCAGCATCTGCTGTTCGAGCTGCGCGATCGGAGCGTCATTCTGCCCAGCCAGAAAGGCCCGTGCCGCTTTAACTTGAGCCTCATACGCTTTACGCGAACAGCCGCGAATGCAGGGACCAAGGCAAGTGTGAATCTCATGTCGAATGCAGCCGGGGCGCAGTTCGATATCGAACAATTGGAGTTGTTCAGTAAACCCGAGTGGCGTCGAGCTGCTGCAATCGCGAAGCTGAAACAAACGATTGAGTACTTCGACCGCGCGACCGGCTCGTGAGGCACCTTGCAGCGGCCCGATCCAAGCGATCGCTTGGGGGTCCTCGGATCTAGCCGTATAGAGCTGTTCGGCTGGAGTACGACCGAGACAAACAAACACGGGCTTCAAACGCTTGGGAATTCCTTGCACATTAAATCGCGGTTGCAGCGAACGGATTAAAGATTGCTCGCGCATCCAAGCCGCGAAGTCGCTCGGTTGGCGCTCCCAGACGATGGCCGAGGTAGATTCAACGATACGTCCGGCTTTGTCCTCTTCGTTGTTCGGCAAAAAGTAACTGATTAGACGATTACGTAAACATTTTGATTTGCCAATGTATATGAGGCGACCGAGTGGATCGAGCATCCCATAGACGCCAGGAACTCTGGGAACAAATTGCTTTACCTGAGTTCGCAGCTCGTGGCGCGAATCACCTTCAATGCGGCGCATGCCAGGTGCGCGATAGGGAAACAGGCTATCTTCGCCAAAATCAACAAACGGCGAGTCATCAAGTGTAGCTTCCATGCCGCATTCCCTGCACGATTAATTCACGAACTTTACTGCCAATAATTATGGCCGCAGTGAATCCCAAAACGCAACTCCTATCGACAACGCCACCAAACAGATTCAGGAAGTTGCAAAGCAGTCGCAGTCGCTTCGATTTCCTCGCGAAATCGTTTCGCATCCAAAGGATAGCCAGCCGTGGGACGCAAATCGGGAAGGTGTTGCAGCCAAAACGCGTTAAAGGACTGCATAAATCGTTCGCGCAGGTACTTAGCTAGCATCGACGCTAACGCCGTTGGACCAAAGCTATCACCGCCGACGGTGAAATGGAAATCGCGACTGGGGGTGCCTGTGTTGCGATAACTACAGCGAGTCGAGGTGTGTTTGGTCTCAACAAACCACTCATTAGGCAAAGCTTCCATTAGAACGGGTAAGTAGTTTTTTCTTCCGCCTTGACGATCACAAAAGACCTCCACTGGTCGAGTTTCGTCGCAGCAAAACGAGCTGACGAGCTGAAGCGTCGTGGCCGACAAAAGCTGACCTTTGGAGCAAGACTGAGCGACCGAGGAATTGAACAGCGATTCTGAAACGATGGCGGCGCGGACGCCCAGCAACTGAATCGAGTTGGACCGCAGTGCCGTTCGAGCCAATTCGGCCAATCGCTGAACTTCGGCCACTGGAACAACTGCTGGCACGGGCCACTGTTCAAGCTGCTCGTACCAGGGGACCGAAGGTTCCGATTTCAGACTTAATGGTGAAATTCTAGGCCATCGGACAAATTGTTCAAGAATTTGCAAGTTTGCTGGACAAATCAGTGTTGGTGGCGCATCAATTTGAAGCAACATAGCCATGAGGCCGGCTTCGAGGGAAGCGATTCCCGAGGTCGGCTGATAAAGTTGCTTTGAATCGCCCAGCGGGATATGATCGCAGCCAAGGGACCAGGGTTTCATGCGAAAAGTAGGCTGAAGCGCGGCGGTGAAGTCGTCAGTCTTCATTTCCTTGGGAATTGACCACGCGGTAGCGACAATGAGCAGTGGTCCCAAATTTGGTCCGTACCCCGCTTCGTCTGCTCCCATAATAATTCGGTTTGTCAATGCGATGTGAATTCCTTGAAAAGCTGGTAGCAAGCTTGGTGGGCCTCAGCCATAATGAGGGGCGTTAGAATTGACCACTAAACGAGACACGGATCCATGAGCATACCAACCTACATTTCTTTAAAACGCTTGGCTCCTCAGCTCGCAGTCCTATTGATTTTCAATATGCATTGTATCGCGGTTTCAGTGGCGGTGGCGCAAGAACCTGGTAGAAGAATCGAGGTTGTAGCACCCTCCAGCGACGTGCCTGTGCCCAATCCAAACGCTCCGCAAGATCCTGCCGCACAAGCTGCCGCTGCAGCTGCAGCCGCCGAGGCCGCCAAGAACGCGGGCAAGGATCCTTCTAAGAAAGAGGAAAAAGGTAAAGACGGCAAGGACGTCAAGGATGCAGGTCCCAAAAGCGTTCAACGCACCAATGCGCCACCTGAGCCCCCGAATCCCGAAGAATTGAAAGTGCGTCCGAATGAGAAGGGTTTGATCGAATTTCAGTTTCGAAATCAACCGTGGCCAGACTTGCTGCGTTGGCTCGCAGAAGTGTCGCAGCAGTCGCTCGATTGGCAAGAGTTGCCGGGCGACTATCTCAATCTCACCACGCAGCGTCCGCACACACTTGAAGAAACACGCGATGCGATCAATCGCCATCTACTTTTGCGAGGATTCACGATGTTGGAAAGCGAAGGGGTCGTTTCGGTCGTGAAAGTCGCGGCCATCAATCCTTCGATGGTACCGCGCATCGAGCCCTCAAAGTTGGCGATGCAACCACCGCATCGTTTTGTGCGAACATCTTTCGAGCTCACGTTTTTGCTCGCCGCCGATGTGCACGAAGAATTTAAATCGATGCTCAGTCCCAATGGAAAGATCACTCCGCTGGTAGCCACCAATCGGCTTGAAGTGATGGATGCTGCTGCGAACTTGAATGACATCCACCGCGTGCTCGATGAAGAACAGTCGCTCGAAGCTATTGCTGATTTGGCTCGCGAGTTTCCGCTCAAGCACGCGCGATCGTCGTTTGTTAAAGAACAGCTTGAGTTCTTCCTCGGCTTGAAAAAACCTTCGTCGCCCTCCTCTCGTGGTGGTGGTGACATGGAAATGATGCAGCAGCAAATGCAGCAGCAAATGCAACAACAGCAACAAGGCGGCGCTGCCCACAAGCCAGCGGCTCGAGGTGAGGAAGTGTACCTCGTCGCCAACGACCGTAACAACAGCGTGATTGTGCATGCGCCGCAAAATAAGATGGCGATTATCACGTCCTTTATTGAACGCATGGATGTGCCAAACAATCAAGCCGCTGACTTTGAACGAGTTGGAATCCGCATGAAAGTGTTCCGACTTGCTTCGCTCCAGCCGGGTGAATTAGTGAAGTCGCTGTTGGCAATGGACGTGCTCGAACCAAGCACTAAGCTGCAGGTTGATGATACTAACGGAGCGATTATTGCTTATGCATCGATTGCTGATCAGTACATGATTCAGTCCATTATCGATCGCCTCGACGGCTCACAGCGCAGTGCCAATGTGGTCCAGTTGAGAAGATTGGATGCGGAAGCGGTAGCGGGCAGTATCAAGTTCCTGATGGGTGCCGAGGATGAGAAAAAAGACGAAAATCGCAACCGCTATTCGTACTACGACTTTTACTCATCACGCAGCGCATCCACCAAGAAAACCGACAAGATGCGCGTGGGCGCGAACGTACAAGACAATCAGGTACTCGTTTGGGCCAACGAAATCGAAATGGAAGAAGTCCGCGGCTTGCTCGTAAAGCTCGGCGAATTGCCGCCGCCTGGCGGGCGGGCTAGCACGATGCGCGTGATCGATGCCTCTCGACAACCTGAAACGTATGAATACCTAAAGCGACTCAAAGAGCAGTTTGAAAAGATTGCGCCGAACTCGATTATCATTCCGGAAGCTATCGAGTTCGAAGAGCCCAAAAACGAATCTCAAGAAAATCCCCCTAGCAAAGCTGAGAAGCCGAAAGCTGAAGTCACTCAATTGGAAGATCATGCCCAGTCAAGCGTTGATGCCAAGCTGGTGAGTGTGGCTGATGATGGTCCTGCCCTGCAAGCCACGGGCGATACCGATGGAACGAAAACCCAGCTCTCGCAGGCAAGTGACGATGATCAAGCTGCAACGTTCCAGGAGCCCCGCCGAACGTTCGAACCGTTGGGACGACGTCGCGCGACCGACGACAGCCAACTGCCCAACGATCCCTTACGCGATCCTCAAGCTGGCAATCAACAGTCGCCTCCTGCGAAAGTTGTGATCCAAGTAGACGAAAGTGGTCGCTTGATTTTGCAATCGTCGGATCCAGGGGCGCTCGATCGCCTCGAGGAGATGATGCAGATGAATAAGCCCCCGCAACGTCCCTATGACAAATTCTTTGTGAAGTATGCACGGGCCTCATGGGTCAAACTGAACCTCGACGAGTACTTTGAAAAGGAAAAGAAACGCGATGATCGCAACGACCGCTTTTACTCGTGGATCTTTGATATGCCGACGGACGACAAGAAAGATTCTGGCAGGCAGCTCGGCAAAAAAAAAGAGCTACGATTTATCGCGGACAACGATACCAGCTCGATCATTGCCATCGGTGCCAACGACATGGACCGCCGCACGATCAAGGAATTGATCGAATTATGGGATGTGCCAGAACCCAGAAACGGCAAAGATGTTCGCTACACCAAGCTGGTGCGTATTAAGCACTCCAATGCAGAATCGATTGTGGTCACAATCAAGGAAGCCTACAAGGATTTGCTCAGCGCCAACGATTCGGCACTCCAAGCCAATCAAGGCGGAGGGCGTGCTGGCAACCCAGAAAGCAAACGCGAGTCAAATCAAGAAACCGTACAAGCCGACGGCGGCTTGAGCTCCAACTTCAAAGGTGAATTGTCGCTCGGTGCCGATGTGATTACGAACTCGGTGCTCGTTTCTGCACGCGGCGAACCGTTGCTTGAATTGGTGGTCGACATGATTACTGAACTTGACGTGGCTGCGGCGCCTCAAGGCAACGTGGAAGTCTTGCAGCTTTCGCCCGGCATGGCGAAGGGGTCCATGGCCGACGCTCTCCGCGCCATGCTCGACAAAGGAGCCCGTCAAACTAACGGTCGCGGTCGCCAGAATGGTCAGGAAAACGGCCAAGAAGGCGGCCAAAATAACGGCCAAAATAACGGGCAAAATAACGGGCAGCCGGCTGGCCAACCTGGGAATGGGCAACGCTGCCGAAATAAAAACAACTAGGCTTTGTGTCAAAAGGGGTCTGACCCTTTGGAGGGCATGCAAAATCCCTGACAAAAGAACATGCCCGGAGAGGGTCAGACCCCTTTTGAGACAAAGCGTAGTGCTTTGCCACACAGCGGTGAGCTTTTTCGTTACCAAATTCGTGCGTTTTTCGACTACAGGTACTTCATGGTCGCATCCGGCAGATGCGACCCACCGTGGGTCACTCTTGCCGAGTGTGACCTTGTGCCACTTTGATTGGCAAGCGGTCAAGCGTAGGCTATTTAGCTCGGATAATCGGCATTGGCGTACTTCTTTGCGCATTAGTTAGTTCTTCTCCATGCGCTAAAATTTGACGCACTCTACGCGTGACCTAGACTTTGCTGGAAACTATTTTCCAGACGGAGCGTGTTACGCATTGAGGCTTGTTCTACGTCTTACGCTATGGGAATGATGAATGAGTCTCCGCACGAATGAAGACCGGCTGGCCCAGCCCGGTGAAATGATCGACTTGGTACTGCCGAATCGTGACGGCATTCCTGCTAAAGCGAATCGTGCCGAACAACAGTATGATCATTTGATCGACCTGCTCGCTGTCGACCAGGCTCTCGACTATGAGCCTACCGAATCAATGGCAACGACCCAGTCTGCCATCAACGCGGATCACGATAAATTCTTCGGAATTTCTTTTCGTTCGAGCAATGAGACTCTTGAATTGAGCGTTGTCATCCCGTGCCTGGACGAAGCGGACACGGTGGGCAGCTGTGTACTCAAAGCTCGCGAAGCGCTCGATCGTCTAGGCGTTGCGGGTGAAGTGATCGTTGCCGACAATGGCAGTCGCGATCGATCCGTTGATATCGCAGAAGAACTCGGAGCTCGCGTCGTCCATGTCGAAGAGCGCGGTTACGGCGCGGCCTTGATGGGCGGAATCGAAGCCTCGAAGGGTCGCTTCATCATCATGGGCGATGCGGACGATAGCTACGATTTCACTCAATTGCATAAATTCTACGAGCGGCTGTGCGAAGGAGCTGATCTCGTTCAAGGTTGCCGACTACCCAGCGGTGGAGGCAAAATCATGCCCGGTGCCATGCCGCTGCTGCATCGTTTTGGCAATCCCGCGCTGACTTGGTTGGTCCGTAAGATGTTCCATGCACCGATTAAAGATGTTTACTGCGGGATGCGAGGATTTAGGCGAGACCTGTATTTCCGCCTCGATCAGCGTTGCACGGGAATGGAATTCGCAACCGAAATGATCATCAAGAGCACAATTTTCGGCGCTCGAATTTCCGAAATCCCAATCACACTATACAAAGACGGACGTCGCGCGCATCGTCCCCATCTTCGAACATTCCGGGATGGTTGGAAAACGCTCCGGTTCTTTTTGTTGCAATGCCCGCGATGGACGTTTCTGGCACCCGCAGCGGTACTGGCGGCCATCGGATTGTTGGGCTATGTCGCTGTATTTGGGCAGTTGCAAATAGGCGCGGCAGCCTTCGATGTTCATTCTTTGCTCGTCGCGACATTAGCTGGGCTGGTGGCGGTCCAAGTGGCCGCGTGCGGCGTTCTCGCCAAAGTATTTGCAGGCTTTGAAGGCCTACTTCCGATGGATGATCGCCTCGAAAGACTGTCACACACATTTACGCTCGAGCGTTGCTTAATTCTCTCGACGGCTTTGGTGGCGAGTGGACTGGGTGCCATCGCTTGGAAAATGAACACCTGGATGGCCAGCGGTTTTGGCGCACTCGATTATTCGCAAACGATGCGCGTACTGATCCCAGCGGTTGGAGCGATCGCGCTAGGCGTTCAAACGGTATCGAGCAGTTTCTTGTTAAGCGTGCTGCGGCTCAGAAGGCGCTAGTGCGTGGTCCTTCGCACAGGGTCGAAGAAGGCCTGATCTTGATGCATAGTCGTGTAGCGATCTTTGCGGAGCAACTATGAGTGCAATTCCACTCCCTT
>JAYVHC010000014.1:0-1960 GCA_043771575.1 Planctomycetia bacterium | reverse complement strand
GGCGGCGGCATTCCCGAAGGTCAACAAGGGGCCTGGTACTTCGTGGCTACTAGCATCGAAAAGAAGGATTGCAAAATAGAAAATGCAAAAATACGAATTGCAAAATCGTTTGGACGCAGCTCAAAGGGGACTCAGCTCATTTTATAATTGAGCTGCGTCGCTGCGTCCCCTTTTGCGCAGCACCTTCCAGCTACCATTTCCTCTTCGGTCAAATGTCGATCGCGAATGATGCGTCGAAAATTCTTGCGTTCCATATAAATCACCTTCGTTTTTCGGGAACTTCGTAGGCTGTGACCACGCGAATTGTATCCACGTAGATTTCTTGGTAGACAACGATGATGTAAATTCCTTCTGAAGTATATCCCCAAACGGCTGGCAAACCCGAAGACTTACTCGTCCCCTCGTTATCCGGCGCACCTAACACCCATTCCACATCTTCAATTCCCAAATCATGCTCGGCGATGGGCTGAACATTACCATCCGGGTCGTCTTCGGAATCCCAAAGAATTGAGGTGTAGTACATAGGTGTGGAGCAATCGCGCTGCCGTCGGCTTTTCACTCCAAGTGTACACCGGCTGGTGGAAACCGATCGCAGCTTCTTAATTCACGCCGTTCTGCAATGCGTTGATCGGAATTGAGTTGAAGAAAGTGGACCGTAGTTCTTCCAACCGGAGTAAGACCAATTATGCGAAGGTCATCAATGTCGAAATGATCAGACCATTTTTGAGTTCGCGGATTGAATAGGTTGGTGATTTTCTTGCTTTCGGGATCGATCGAACTTAGATCACTTCCCTTCCTTAGGTTGCACAATACGCAAGAATTCGCCAAGTTATCTAGGGTAGTCGCACCTTCGTGTTTTTCTGCGATCACATGGTCAATTTGGTGAGCGGCAATAGCATCGTCTTGATGGATCAGGCAATACTCGCAACGGTTACCGGAACGGAGAATTACTCGTCGGCGCATTTCCGCAGACGGTCGGGAACTCATGAACCATTCTTTCGACGGAGGCGAGCTTTGAGCATACGTCCTAAATGTTCCAGCCGTTCAAATTCGTCGAGTTCCGCCCGATCAGCAGCAGACAATTCTCCATCGCGATTTTTTTGCAACAACATGTCGAGTCGAGTTTGCTTCTCGGATGAAAGTCGAAAATTCTGCAGGCGATCAGCATTGGCCGTACCCGCAAAGAGATCGAGTAGCTCATCATAGATCGTTGGCTGATCAGTTGTTGCCATTTCGTTTCATTCCTCTACTGCCCTTTTGTCCCGAATCTCCAAAATTCTCCGAACGCACCACCTATAGCTTAACATAAGTCTCTCTCAAGGAGAATCAACTCCTGGCCATCAATCAGGATATCAAGAGCCGCGTCACCTACTCTGTCGTGACCCGTCGGCTACATGATGACGTGATGCGTGAGTTTATTCATCGTGAACTGGATCGTCTAGGCTTGGCTCACAGCACGTTCACCAGCGGCGCGACCGAACTGATCATTCTCTCGGCTGATGGAGTGGGCTCTGCCTGGGAACGCACTGTCTTCGAGGCTCCGCCTCTACTTCCGCCTCTACCTCCACCTCGCCTTCCCTTCCTTTGCCCCCCGCAGGCAACTCAACTACAATCCGTCGAGATGCCAGCTTTCCCTTTCCCCGCCCCTTAGTTTCGGGCACTGCAAATGTCGCGAACGCACTATCGCTTTGGCGATGAACACTATCCACATTTCATGACCCAGACGATCGTCGCTTGGCTGCCAGTTTTCTCGCAGCCCGATTTAGTGGACATTGTTTTCGATAGCTGGAGATTCTTGCAACGTGAGCGAGGGATTGTTCTTCTAGCTTGGGTCATCCTCGATAATCATTTGCATTGGATCGGTGCTGGACCGCAGCTTGGAAAGCGAGTTGGTGAATTCAAGTCCTTTACAGCTACGTCAATTACCAAACGCTTGCAGGAAAAAGGCGCGAAGACTCTG
>JAYVHC010000013.1:0-3382 GCA_043771575.1 Planctomycetia bacterium | reverse complement strand
GGCCGAGTTCGCAACTCGAGAATCGTATCGCTGTCGAAAATACAGGGGTGGCTGAAATCCACATTCGGTGGCCGAAACGGTCGCGAGCCGGTGGCGATTACGATATTTTCTGCACAAAACTGGGTGCCGTCGTCAACTTCAACGGTGTTTTTATCGATGAACTTCGTGTGTCCATAGATCACCGGAACTTGGTTGCGGTCGTAAAAAGTTTGACGCATGGAGACTTGTTTGGCGATGATCGAGCGACTGCTGGCACGCAGTTGATCTAGCGTGGGATTTAAACGAATTCCCATATCTTTGAGGATGGGATTGTTCATTGCTTCCATGACGGAGTAGATCGAGTAGCGCAAGGCTTTGCTCGGGATGGTTCCCCAATGAGTACATCCGCCACCTATCCGACTGTATTGTTCGAAAACTGCGACACGTTTATCTTCTTTGGCGGCCTGCATCGCTGCGCCTTCTCCGCCAGGTCCGGTACCAATCACAATTACGTCGTATTCAGCGGGCTTTACCATACTCTCATAACTCCAGCAGTTTTGCGCAATCAATTTGTTACCTAGGTCGCTCCCACACCCCGCTTCAGTGTGAAGAAACCTCAGGGTGTTAATTCTTTCGATTCCGTTGCGATCCACAAGTCGTCGAAGTGTACAGAAGTCAGCGGATTCTAGCAGGCTGCTGAAACGTAACGCGACAAGGTTGCGAATAAATGTAGATGAGACGCTCCGTGACTCAACCACGCACACGAAAACGAAGGTCGAAAATCAGACAATGGAACCGAGTTGCGGAGCAACTCGGTCACGCAGGCCTTTCCAGTCCTGTGATGGCCCACTCCAATCAAGTAAACTAGGGCCAGAATTCCTGCCCAAGTGCGCTGTTCTGGTATCGAATTGGACTTTGCACCCATTCAATTTTGCTACATTGAGGCTCCGCCAGTACTTCACGGATCTTTTCAAACTGGTCTTTTCAACGTGGTCTATTCGAAATTCACCGTAGCGAGTAAACGACAGCATGATCGAGCTCTTCGAGTTTGGTAAGGACTACGGTGACTTCACCGCCGTACAATCGGTTTCACTGAAGATCGAGGCGGGTGAGATGTTTGGCTTTATTGGCCCCAACGGTGCCGGTAAGAGTACTTCGATTCGTTATCTCGCCACGTTGCTCAAGGCATCGCGAGGCGATGGGATCGTTAATGGTCACAGCGTTAACAAAGACCCGATGGCGGTGCGGCGCAGTATTGGCTATATGCCCGACGACTTTGGTGTTTATGATGGCATGAAGGTATGGGAGTTTCTCGACTTTTTCGCGGTCGCATACAAGATCGGTCGGACGCAGCGCAAGCAAGTGATCGTTGACGTACTGGAGTTGCTGGACCTTTCGCACAAACGCGACGACTATGTTAACGGTCTATCGCGCGGTATGAAGCAGCGATTGTGTCTCGCTAAGACTTTGGTGCATGATCCTCCTGTGCTGATTCTCGACGAACCGACGAGCGGACTCGACCCACGTGCGCGCATAGAGGTGAAGGCATTGCTGAAAGAACTTCGACGCATGGGTAAGACGATCTTGATCAGCAGCCACATCCTTTCGGAGTTGGCGGATTGCTGCACCTCGATTGGGATTATCGAACGTGGGCAATTGTTGATGCATGGTCCGATCGATAGCGTTTATCGTAAGATTCGTCGCAATCGCATCGTTGATATCCGTTTCGTCGACAAAGCCGAAGCTGGCATATCGATATTGCGATCTTGCCCCGAGCTGCGGGATATTGAGTTCGACGGCAACCGCATTACAGCGGAATTTGAGGCCGATGATGCGCGGCTGGCTGAGATCATGGCGCATTTGGTGAAAGAAGGCATCCCGATGTGGAGCTTCAATGACAAAGAGCCGACCTTGGAAGATGTATTTATGTTAGTTACCAAGGGACTGGTAACCTAACTACATGATCGAGAAGTAGTTCTCAACTGCGAAGTCGATGTAATCGGGTCGTAGTTCCAGTTTGTACGCGTGGTACAAGCAGTAATTTCTGACTTGCAGCAGCAAATCTCGCGGATGGCAGTTGCGGAATTGGCGGCCGCTGGGTCGATAGTGTTTTTCGATCAAGTAGTTGATTGCTTCTGGAATATGCGGAATGCCAACTTTCGGACACATGATTTCGAAGAGCTTTCGGAAGGCCTCTTCGCTGGGGTTGGGAACTTCGATTTTGTAGGGTATGCGCCGCAAGAATGCGTCATCGACCAAGTCTTTGGGCTGCAGGTTAGTGGAGAATATCACCAACTGGTCGAATGGAACTTGAGACTTTTTACCACTGCACATGTTCAGGTAGTCATAGCGTTTTTCGAGCGGTACGATCCAGCGGTTGAGTAACTCGTCAACTCGCATTTTTTGGCGACCAAAGTCATCAATCAGCAACACTCCACAGTTGCTCTTTAGTTGCAGCGGCGCTTCGTTGATGTTTGTTTCACGATCGCGTTGAACTTCCAGCATTTCCATGGTCAACTCACCACCGGCGACGATCGTGGGTCGACGAATACGAACCCAGCGTTTGTCGACTTCGCAATGGTCGAGCAACCCTTCGTGCTTCGGCTTGGGTGCAGGCTCATGCATCATGGGATCGTATAGACGCATGATTTCGCCGTCGATCAAGAGAGCCCGCGGGATCCAAATGTACTTACCAAAGGCGGCTGTGACTCGCTCGGCGATACTGGTTTTGCCGTTCCCAGGATAACCGTAAAGGAACATGCCCCGGCCACTGTTAACTGCCGGTCCGAGCTTCGAGAGCATGCGTTTATCAATAAGCAGATCTTTGAAGGCTTCGGTCAGTTCCTCGCGACGTGGGTGCTGACCTTCAACGGACTGTAGTTTTACGCTCTTGCAATAATCCTCAAGGCGAACCGGCGCAGCACCGAAATAGGTAGTGACTTGGGTGTAACGTCGCGCGCGATCACGACCTTGGTCGGTAAGTGTGTGTGTGTAGTCGTTGACGGAGTTAGCGCCGCGATAGGCAGTGAGTTGTTCGAGTTTTAGTCGGTTGAGGATTGGTTCGATCAAGCGGAATGGCAGTTGCAATTGGTCAGCGATCATACGTCCTATCGCTTCACCGCGAGCCAACAGGAATCGCATCATGAGCTCTTCAACCAAGGCCTCGCTTAGACCGGCTTCTACAAGCGATGCGGGCGCGACTGGAATGAACGGCTCGTCGCGATCTACTGCTGCTGTTTTATCGGGACTGCAGGTCGCTTGCGGAACCGAGGAAACCGATTCCATTGTCGGCTGTACACCTTCACGAGCTCGAGTTGCCGACTCTGCCGGTTGAAACGATTGAGCCCCACCCGTTGAAAGTTGATTGATTCTCTGGATGAGGGCGTCAAGTTGACTGGCTTCG
>JAYVHC010000012.1:0-2441 GCA_043771575.1 Planctomycetia bacterium | reverse complement strand
TTCAGCGCGACTTCTTTTCCAGCATCGTTAATGGCAAAGTAGACTTCCCCAAAGCCACCCGCACCGACTCCGCGTTTGATCGTAAAGCCAGCTAAGGGTTTGTCGCCGTTTCCATATGCAAACTTCATGGCTTTCCCCTGTTCTTGGACGGGCTGCGCTGTCGCATCGGGTTCGTTTTTTTTATTTCGCAGGAGTTGGATCATGACTGGCTCGATCCTCAATTAGACAGCAACAAAATCGTTTTGACGACAACTTCGGTTAGTTAGGGTTCGTTCTGGCGTCTTAAGTATTGGCATGAAAGCGATGGGGTCAGGGCGCGAATTACGAATTTATCGAGGCGCTTACTCCACACTGAGGGTGAAATCCTCGCCGCGGATGCGCATGCCAGCCGTAATGGGAATCTGCCCCTGAGTCTTCTGGCCGTTGACATCCACTTCCGCCAATGTCCGAAAACACCACCCCTCACCATGACGGAACATCAGCAATTCATTCTTCCAAGCCGGACATTTCACGTGGCTGCCTGGGTTCGGACCGATCACGCACGAGTCGGCGAGAAGCAGAACGCCGTCAACGTTGGGTTTCCATTTGTTAAGGCTCAGTAGGTCGAGCCGGGCGGTAGCGCTCAATGGGTTCGGCTTTGAAAAGACCACGCGCACGCGACGACCAAGCTGTAAAACCGCCCCGTCGCGGAGTAGTTGAGCGCGATCGACGGGCGTGTCGTTCAGCCACATTTGCTGCAGTGGCTGAAGTAAGTAGTCACTGCCGCTGCGTCGAATCGCCGCCGCTTGTCGACTAAGGTCTCCCACAATGCCAATGTCAGCCGTGCTGCCATTAACTGCTTGGCCAATCAAGATCTCGTCGTGATCGCAGCACAGGAATCCACCGATTCCATCGATCCACAGCACTCGCTGCGGCGTGCTAGCGTTGTCGGATAGCATTTCTTTGGTGTTTCCACCAAGGGCTTGGGCCAGCAAACCTGCGGCCTGCGTGCTGCGAGTTACAGCGGAGTAATGCTTCATGTTTAGATCCTCGCAATCCAATCGAACCGTTTGCAGGTCATGACGTGCCGCTGACAAAGTCCTATTGTAGTCTTCGCCGAGCGATCGAAAGTATTTGAACGAAGAAGCGAGAAATGTAGTCGAGTTGCGCTGCAATTCGATGCCGACTATCGGAGCGACTCGCCACCAAAAAAAACAAAACCGGGCACTGACGCTCGTAGGTCGGCGGCGTCAGTACCCGGAATTTTTTCTAACCACAAGTTTTTGAAGCGAATCAAATCGGGTTTTTACAAACCTTGTACACTCACCAAGGACTCGACTTCAGCCCGACCTTCACCAAAGTAATCAGCGATTTCTTCGAGCAAGTTTTCGGAGGCTGGCTCGTCGAGCTGAATGGTTCCTTCAAGTGATCCTTCGCTAGCAACCAACCTTTCCGCAACATCGATTCGGGTGCGAATGTCGTCGAGCAACTGACGAGTGCTGCTCAGGTGGCTATCGTCGAGCGACACAGGACTAGTTGTCTGAGCAACTTCCACCATCGTCACGCGAGCTTGTAGGTTTTCCACTTCTACTTCCAATTCACGTTTGGCGGCGAGCATTCCGTCGAGTTTGCGACGAGCAGCATCGAGATTCTTCTCGCGAGCCGAAAGGACTTGATTCAGCTTGGAAGTGGTTTCTTCGTGAATCTGGAACTGTTTGAAGCGATTCGACAGATCCTCTTTCACTTGAACTTGCGAGTAGCTGCGACCAGCGTAAACGAACTTTACAGAACCGCTTTCCAGGTCACCTTTCAGTCGCATGATGTCGCCGCGGCTCTTTGCGAGTTGGGTTTCTTTGGCCTTGATCTCAGTCGCTAAACGTTGCACGCCAACTTCTTCGCGGGCAATCACTTGCAGGTTCTGGGCAATCTCAGGCTTCAGATCTTCGATCATCTGCCGAGCTCGTTTGATTTCCCATTCAATGGGCACGCTATCGCGAACGCTGTCGCTCGCGGTGCGGTAGCCGCACTTCATGTAGCTCCAAGCCCCACTGCTTGCGAGTGCAATCGTGCTGCCAACGCCGACTGCTGAAAGGATCAAAATCTTCTTTAACATAGCCCTATCCTCCGACACTTTTGAATTGACCCGAGCCAAATTCTCATCCACGAAAACCGGCTCAAAAACTTGTGATTCGCATGAGGACCAGCGTCCCGTGGCCGACTCTGCGGTCGACCCTGCCTCTCAGGGCCTTGCTGTCCATGAGGAGTTGTTCGTGCCGGGTGGGAGAATTATTGGCAGGCCGGAGAATTTTTCTGGAAAAATCGCTGAAATCTGCCGAATCGCTGGAAAAGAGGCGTAACGGTCGGTTGGAGTACAGGCTGTCGTAGCTACGTTCGCCAGAACGTGGCTGTAACTCAAAGCGGTTCACCACGTTCTGGCGAACGTAGCTACGCGCCATGAATAA
>JAYVHC010000011.1:0-2591 GCA_043771575.1 Planctomycetia bacterium | reverse complement strand
GGTTGCCAGCGGCTTTCATCGCAATGTAATGACCAGCGACGAGGGTGGCTTGATTGATGCTGAGTATCGAAATCTATACGTCGTCGACCGCATCGCCACGACGGGCGTGACCTGGTTGGGCATGACGATCGCGTGCGCTCAGTGCCATGATCACAAATACGACCCAATGACGCAGAAAGACTATTACGCATTTTATGCCTTCTTCAACAACGTGCCCGAGAATGGGAAAGATGGTGTACGCGATCGCAACCCCCAACCTTTTCTAAGTGTTCCGACTGAATCTCAACAGATGCAGCAGAAACAATATGCGGAGCAACTCTCCGCAGCCGAAACGCAACTGGCGGAGTTGACAAAGACATTGCCCGAAAAACAAGCCGCTTGGGAGCATTCGCTTGTCGCAGCAGGTCAAAATATTGCCGCCGCTAGCCTACCGATTGCTGATGCGCATTTTGCGCTAGACGAAAACGGAAATGGCCAGCAAGCGGATGGCAGCGAGCTGCTGGCAAAGCCCGAAGGGAACGTGCAGTTTGACGAAGGCATCGTCGGTAAGAGTTTCAAGCCAGCGAAAACCGGCTGGTTCGAATACGGCGAGACGTTCAATTTCGAGAAGGATCAAGCCTTCAGTGTTGCAGCGTATCTGATGGTGACACCGGAAGGGGGCGCGCCGTTTGGCAAAATGAACGATGCGGATGGTGCGCGCGGATGGGACGTGGAGTTCCATGGGCTGCGACCGAGCGTACATCTCATCAATCGTTTTCCCGCCGACGCGATTCATATTCAAGCCGACGAGGATTTGCCCGCCGATATATTTACCCATTTGTCGTTTACTTATGATGGCTCTGGCAAAGCTGCGGGATTGAAGTTGTACGTCAACGGCGCACCTGCGAAATCGACGATCAAAATTGATAGTCTGACGGGTTCAATACTCTCGGGCACACCCTTTAGTATTGGGCGCCGCAGTGGATCGAGCGTAGCCTTTGCAGGCCGCGTGGACGATTTGCGAGTTTACAAGCGCGCACTGACCGCTGAGGAAGTTGCCGCCTTGAATATCGCTCAGACACTGCGAATTGTCAGTGTGCCGTTGGAACAACGGACTGCGAAGCAGAAAGAGCAACTGGAGAAATTCTTTCGTCAGACGCAAGTGTCCCAATTCGCAGTGATGCAAAAGTCCGTCGCTGATCTACGAAAGGCTAAAGAAGACTATGCTGCTTCGATTCCGAATACCATGGTCATGTCCGAAATGGAAAAGCCTCGCGAGACCTTCATCAAAGTGCGCGGCAACTACGATCAGGACGGTGAGAAAGTCACCGCAGCGGTACCAAGTTTTCTGCCGCAAGTTGCCGCACTACCGGATGGAAAGCCTCTAAATCGGTTGCATTTGGCGGAGTGGTTGGTATCGCCAGAGCATCCCTTGACCGCACGCGTGACCATGAATCGCTGGTGGGCTATGTTGTTCGGAACCGGCATCGTCAAAACGCTAAACGATTTTGGATCTCAGGGTGAACGACCAACGCATCCAGAGTTGTTGGATTGGCTGGCGGCGGACCTGCAGCGAGACTGGGATACCAAGCGCGTGATCAAACAAATTGTGCTGAGTGCCACGTATCAACAGTCGTCACACGTTTCGCACGAGCTAATGACCCGAGATCAGGAAAATCGATTGCTCGCGCGCGGTCCACGACAGCGTTTGGATGCGGAAGCGATCCGCGACAACTCGCTGGCGATTGCCGGTATCTTGAATCCAGCGATTGGTGGCAAGAGTATCAAACCAGCCCAGCCTGCCGGAACCTGGGAGATCAACGAGATGGGTGGCTATCCGTACGACAAATCGAAAGGTGCTGACCTCTATCGGCGTGGGCTGTATGTGTATTGGCGTCGCTCGACGGTGTATCCCTCGTTCGTGACACTCGATGCGCCGACGCGTGAGTTCTGTGTAGCGCAGCGTGTCAAGACCAGCACTCCGTTGCAATCGCTTGTTCTGATGAATGACCCTGTGTTCGTGGAGGCGGCTCGGGCATTTGCTCAGCGCCTGCTGGCCGAACCCAACCTCGACAATTCGGCGCGAACGCGTTTGGCTTGGCGGACGGCCTTGGCGCGCGCTCCTTCCGAAAGCGAACACGCGATCTTGAATCGAACTTTGGAGCAGCAAATAGTAACCTATCGCAATGATAAAGAAGCTGCCAAGAAATTGGTTGCTGTGGGCGATTTGGCCAAGCCCGAATCGGTGGATGAAAGCGAATTGGCGGCTTGGACAATGCTCAGCAATGTGATCCTTAACTTGAACGAGACGATCTCGAATTGACTATGGATAACCAACAAAAACTGCTGTTTGCTCTGCATCGGCGCATGTTCCTCGAAAAAAGCTCAACGGGTATGGGCGCGTTCGCACTCGCTTCATTACTCGGCAGCGGCAAGCAGTCCGCCTCCGCCAATGAGTTGGCCGTTCCCGGTGCCATGAAACAGTTGCATTTTGCGCCCAAAGCCAAGCGGATTATCTACTTGTTCATGTCCGGTGCACCGTCGCAATTGGATTTGTTCGATCCGAAACCCAAACTCACGGAGATGATGGGAAAGGATTTGCCGGAAAGTGT
>JAYVHC010000010.1:0-2863 GCA_043771575.1 Planctomycetia bacterium | reverse complement strand
AACCCAGCGTTAGTTTTAAGTTGCCAATTCGAATTTGCGTAAACCGTCAGTTTTGAAACGTGGCCGAGTTGCTCCGCAACTCGGAGCCATTGGCTGATTATCGGCCTTCGTTTTCGTTAGCGCAGTCGATTCGCGGAGCGACTCGACCACATTTATTCACAACCTCTTCAGGATGCAACGACACGTTACCTTATTCACCGGTGGTGGGGTTGCGCTTACCACCGGCTAATTTCTGAAATCGGTGCGCGATTAGGCACCCTTAGCGACCTTGCTCGATCTGGCGGAGAACTTGCTCGAGTCGTTTTTGAGTCTGAAGCAGTTGTTGTTGAGTCTGTTCGAGTTCAGCACGCAATTGTTCCACTTCGGCTTGCAGGGGAGTGTTGGGCCGCCCAGTAGTTCCCCCCAGCGCTGGACGTGAAGCAGTGCGTGACCGATCATTGATCGCAGCGTTGCCGAGTTCGCCGGACAGCACGAGACTGATCGTCGCTGGCTGCGTGCCGCGATAGACCATCAATTCAGCCGGTTGACCGATCTGAGCACCTGCCATCCATCGAAGTAGGTCATCGCCGCTGTCGATTGGCGTTCCATTGATTTCAACAATTGCATCGCCGGGTTGAATTCCTGCTGCATTGGCTGGCGAACGTGGTGCAACATTCGTGACTGCAGCGCCACTGTAAACTGCCAATCCAAATTGTGTACGAAACGCCGGCGTCAGATCACTGGCTGTGACTCCCAAAAAAGCGGGGACATTAACTTGGTCATCAACAGTCCCAACCGTCGCTCCCAACCGATTTGCTAGCGCCGCATTCTGGAGCACCGCAACCAATTCCAGATTCCTCCCACCGCGTTTAACGAGAAATTTCGTAGGTTTCCCCGGCACAACGCGGCGCAACCGATCCCCCATTCCATTAATGTCTGCGATCGCATGACCATCGATTGCTTGCAGTAAATCCCCGACTTTGAAGCCCGCTTTCCAAGCTGGTGATTTCTCAGTCAAGCTAGACACTCGCACGCCGATGCCCCCGCCTACTAACTCCTCAACTTCCAAACCCAAGTATACACCGGCAGGTTCTGAAGCTTCTGGAAGACTTTCCGTACTTGGTTCCAGCTGTAGGACGTCGTTTCGTTGAGGTGAGGGAGGTGGGGGCACGACCGGACGATTCTCTAATATCGACTTTACATTCGCATTATTGGCTGGAGTTCCAGGAGCTGCGCCGTTCGGTTTTGTGCGATTTGGCGCAGGCAACTCGGCGCCACCCGGCTTTGGACTCACAGCAGAATTTGGATCTACGGCTGGCGTTTTTAGTTTTTCACGTACGACCGACTCCAACTTATCCAAGAACGATTGGCCTAAACCAACGTTCCCGTTCAATGTCGCCGCGAGGCCAATGATCACGCAACCCACCCATCGCCACGCAAGTACATTCGCCATTTCGCTTCCCCTTTGTCCACAGCCCTACGTCGATTCAAGTATGATCTCTATTGTAACGAAATACTTGATTCGCCATCATACCCAGGGTATCTATGGCTGCGGCTTGGCAACCGCCATCCAAAAGAATTTTATAGGCAGTTGCCGTCAAATCGTACTCATTGGTTCGTTTCCGTAGCGCCAAAAGAAGTTTTCCATGCGTGAGACAGTTAGTAACAATAGCAGCATTGAATGCTGTGCGGTTCGACCGGAAACCGTCGGGCAGGTACTGCGTTGGATTCACGTCGACCTCCCAGAAAATGATTTTGCTGCCTTGCGTAGCGATGTGGAGCCTCGCTTGGCCGCAAACCCCGATTTAACACCGCTGCAGATCGTTGATGGCGCGTCGCGCATTGCGGCCGCATACTTCATTCGATTGGATGGGAACGTGGCTACTCTGGGTGGCGTGCGAGCCATGAGTGGCTATGAAATGCAAGCAGGTTTCCTGTTGCAAAAATTTCAACATCTGCTCAAACGGACTGGCATTGCACAGATTCAAGCGTTGCTAGATGTAGATAATTTATCCTCGAGGATGGTGATGCTCAATTCGCCGTTTCGACAAGTTACGACGGTGCGACATCTGTGGCTAAACTTGCACAACATGAGTCCCACAGCGGAGCTGCCGATTGCGGGTTACACCTTCCATCCGGTAAGCCGTTTCCAAAGAAGCGAAGTGGAAGCGTTGGTCGAAGCGACTTTCATCGGCAGTTTGGATTGCCCTGAAGTGGATGGCTTGCGGACGGGTTCCGACGTAGTAAACGGATTCCTTGAGTCCAAAGCTTGGGACCAAAGTTTGCCTTGGTGGGTGCTCTGCGATGATCATGCTCCGATTGGCTGTGCCTTGGTGAACACACATCCCAAGGGAATTTTCGAGTTTGCCTACATGGGACTTATTCAATCCGTGCGAGGGCGTGGGCTGGGGCGTGCAGTGGTTGACTTTGCGATCAGAGTTTGTCGTACGCAGGGTGGAAGTATGGTCACGACGGCCGTTGATACTCAGAACCGGCCAGCCGTTAGGATCTACGAATCACTAGGCTTTGCAGCGATCCGTGAACTCGCTGTCTGGCTTCCGAAAGATGCGAAGAACCCACAAGTCGCCGCCGCGTAGGCTAGATCGTGATCCTCCATGTTTAGCAACTCAGTCGCTTCCTTGCCTAGGGTTGGTGGTTCGCCAGGAACATGTACGCTGTGCGGGCTGATGTGTAACCTTCGACTGCCCAAATCAAAGCAATGCAACCGACTCAATCAGTGGCTGGCAGAGGCTCTATCGCCTGTGCCGGAGAAGCCTGCGTCCGATGTGTCCCAACGACTGGCGAGCGTTAAATTGGATGCCGGCACACTTATTTGGCTGGATGCATGCGACGTTCAAACCACTCGCGCTGCGGTTCGGCTTGC
>JAYVHC010000009.1:0-4049 GCA_043771575.1 Planctomycetia bacterium | reverse complement strand
TCGATTTTGCGAATGTGCGTCAGCAAATGCGTTGGGCCTTACGTGGCCGGTGGTGTAGTCGAATTCGAACCAGTCCGACCAGCAATAGCCCGCTACATCAGGCGCAAGAAGATCGTCGGACCATTGTTCGCCCTTCGAAGATTGACACTTTTCGCAGCAGTAATAAAGATTACCTTATTCGTAGGCAAGTGACAAAAATTTCGACTTTGGGCGAAAATGCTCGATTGGTTCGTTTGCTTGACCTTCGAGAGGAAAAGCATCGCAAAAGGAACAGTGTCCAGCGGTCATTGCGCGCAGTTGCGGCAAAAGCCACTCACGGGCGGACTTTTTATCACTTGAGTACCATGGAAAATTCGCGTTCGCATTGTTTTCACGAAGGTCAATCCATTGCAGCGTCCATTTCGCACCTTTTTCCACCAGGATTTTGGGTACTGCCGAGCGGACGAAACCTCTCATTTATTAGCGTTTCCTCTGGCGGCAGAATGTTGTCGATCAAACTGTGCTAGTTCTCGCGCCATCATGTCCTGCAGTGACTCGCTGCGCTCCGCGATCTCGGTGGCTAACGAACGCATGGATTCAATACTCGCATCCGTTGGATTGTGTTTCGCATTATCGCGTACCGTGCGGAACTTCTTAAGCTCTTCTTCAGTTTCGACATCATACCATTCCTGAACGCCAAGAATGTCTTGTACCACATCCAAATACGTGTCGCCCTTGCAGCATGGTTTTGCAGGGTCAATAGTTACGACACCGTCGTCATCTGCGCGCAAAACGTAGTAGAACCCGTGATTTACAGATGATATCACAAAAGGCGAATGCGTCGCAACAAAGATCTGCGCGCTTGGGAGTAAATGCTGTAGCGCCGGTAAAACTTGCCGCTGCCAAGCGGGATGTAAATGGCTTTCTGGTTCATCGATTAGCAAGACAACCGGTAGGTCGAGAGGGTTTTCTTCGTCGCGATGGATGCTCTCAATCTTTGCAACACACGCAACCAACCAATTATTGCTCTCAAACCATCAGGGAGCTGCTGCAAAAACATGCGTTTTTCACCCCATGTAACTCGCAACTGCAGTTTGGGTGACTCTTCCACGACGAAGTAAAAATCACGTCCGGTCACATTTGAGACCGTTTTTTCTAGGCGATCAGCGATTCGAACATTTCGATTCGATGACTGACTTGGTCGGCTTGCGATATACATCCCCGCACGTATTTTTAGGTTAGCTATGCTTTGGCCAAACAAAGCGTCTTCGTTCGGTTGGCGGTCAAATAAAAGATTGTCCTCAGGCTTACCAAACGAAACTGGACTTAGAGGTTTGATCTCGGCATCACTAATACGTGCGGACCCTCGAAATGACATTGCCAGAGATGAAGCGGAGTCACCCAACAGATTGGCCCTAGATCCCATAGCGGGCGTCCTTGCAATCTGACCGCTATCCAGTAGTTCCGCCTGCGCTAGCTTTCCGTTTTGGAAACCCAAGCATTGATTACCTGAAACTCCCCACACAAATGTCGATTGCTGGTCTGCTGCAAAGACAAAATTGGTTGCCGGACGTTGGAGCCTTGCTTTTAACTCAGTCGGGTTCCCACAAGCTGCAGCTAGCAAACTTAATAATCGGGTTTTGCCAGTTCCATTCTCGCCAACGAATAGATGCACTTCGCCGAGCCTCGCTTCTTCGCATACTTTCGGGAATTCAACAATTTGGCGCGCGAACGGCGGTAAGTCGTAAAGAATTGTGGAGTCGATCCGGGCGATGGTCATAGTGAACCTTGGAATGAGATGCCTCAGCGGGCTTTCCAGAAGATTTATTATAGCCGTTTTGAATCTACTCGTGATCAAAAAAAACTACTTCGGGCTCCTCTTCTCCCGCGTGGGAAAGGGGTGCCACATTAGGGGCGAGTGTTGGTTTGCGCGGCAGGCATGTTACGCATCGGGCTTGAGCACTACCACACTTAACGGTGGCAGCGTGAGCGTGAGTGACGCGGGGCGACCGTGGTGGGAGAGTTTTTCAGCGGTGCAGCCTGGGAAATTACCGACGTTGCTACCGGCGTAGAAGGATGAATCGCTGTTGAAAATCTCGCGATAGAATCCGCCTTGAGGCACGCCGATGCGATAACTTTGTCGAACGACTGGGGTGAAATTGCACGCGACGATGACGAAGTCACGCGGATCTTCAGCCTTGCGAATGAAGCTAATCATGCTGTCGCCGCGATTCATGCAATCGATCCATTCAAAGCCTTCGCCGCGGAAGTCGACTTCATGCAGCGCAGGTTCGCGAGCGATTAAGTGATTCAAGTCGGCGAGCATCTTTTGTATGCCGCGATGGGTGTCCCATCCGAGCAGGTCCCACTGGATTTCGGAATCATAATTCCATTCATGCCACTGCGCGAATTCGCTGCCCATAAAGAGCAGCTTCTTGCCTGGATGAGTCCACATGTAAGCGTACAGCAAGCGCAGGTTTGCGAACTTCTGCCACAAGTCACCCGACATTTGGCTGATCAGCGAACCCTTGCCGTGCACCACTTCGTCATGCGATAGCGGCAAAGCGAAATTCTCGGTGAACGCATAAATCAAACTGAACGTTAATTCGTCGTGATGATACTGGCGATGAATCGATTCATGCCGCATATAACGCAGCGTATCATTCATCCAACCCATGTTCCACTTGATTGAGAATCCAAGCCCGCCGCACGATGTCGGGCGGCTGACGCCAGGCCAAGCGGTCGATTCCTCGGCGATCGTCAGCACGCCGGGATACTGTGAATGCGCCTGCTCGTTGAACTCACGGAGCAGATGGATGGCATCCAGGTTCTCCCGACCTCCGTAAGCATTCGGCACCCATTCGCCTGCATTGCGACTGTAATCGAGGTACAGCATGCTGGCGACGGCGTCGACACGCAGTCCATCGATGTGGTACTTATCTAGCAAGAACAGTGCATTCGAGATCAAAAAGTTACGAACTTCATTGCGTCCGTAGTTGAAGATCATCGTGCCCCAATCAGGATGCTCGCCTTGGCGAGGATCTTCGTGTTCGAACAGGGCTGAACCATCGAAGCGACGCAGGCCGTGACCGTCTTTGGGGAAGTGGGCGGGTACCCAGTCGAGAATGACTCCGAGGTTGTTCTGATGGCAGTAATCAACGAAGTACATGAAGTCTTCAGGCGTGCCATAACGGCTAGTGATGCCGTAGTATCCGACCGTTTGATAACCCCACGAACCTGTGAATGGATGTTCGCTGACCGGCATCAGTTCAACATGTGTGAAGCCCATCTCGCGACAATATTCGACGAGCTGTTGAGCGATCTTGCGGTAATTCATCCAGCCGTGATGACCTTCGGGGTCGCGCCGCCACGAACCCAAATGCAATTCATAGATTGAGATTGGCTTGCGCAACTGATCTTCCGCCGCGCGGCGATTCATCCAATCGTTATCCTGCCAAGTGTAGGCATTTAGGTCGGTCGCTATCGATGCGGTCTTCGGTGGCATCTCAGCGTAGTAGCCATAGGGATCGGTCTTGTCAATGGTTTGTCCATCGCAAGTCTTGACGCGGAATTTGTACTTCTGTCCCATCGCGAGGTTTGGTACGAACAGTTCCCAAATACCGGCCGGAATATGCTTGCGCATCAAGTGCTGACTGCCATCCCAGTGATTAAAGTCACCGACGACTTGAATATGGAGAGCGTTGGGGGCCCAAACGGCAAAATTGACACCGGTTTGGTTATCGATAGTGCGCGCATGTGCACCTAGCTTGTCATAGATTTTCCAATTGCGGCCTTCGCCGAAGAGGAATAGATCGAACTCGGTCAGTAGGGGCTGGACGGCGTACGGGTCATGCATCTCTGTAATTTCGCCATTCTTCGAGGCAACTCGGAGTCGGTAATTTGCAGCTTGATTCGAATCGCCGACTGGGCAAATCGCTTCATAAAATCCGGAGGGGTGAACGCGTCGCATGGGTCGAACTTCGCTGTGATTGTGATCCACCAACCAAGCCTGTTCGCTGTTGGGCAGAAAGGCTCGCACCGACAGAGCACTCCGGTCGCCGCACGCCATC
>JAYVHC010000008.1:0-6380 GCA_043771575.1 Planctomycetia bacterium | reverse complement strand
GCTAGCAGGTCAGCGAGTTCGTCCGGAGTTAGCAGTTCTAACATGCCGGCGGGCATGATGGAAACTTGACTAGGTTCTTGACGCTCGATCTCTGCCGTTGAGAGGGAGATGGTTTTGTCGGCGGTTAGTTGAAGATCAAGCGTATTCGCGTTGGATGTGTTTTTGATAATGCCGTTGTAGACTTGACCGTCGAGCGTCAAGATGCGAGTTGGCTGATAACTTTGTTCGAGCCTAGCACTGGGGAACAAGATGGCTTCGAGCAGAGCGCGGCGCGTGCGGCTGCCGCCGATGCGCGAAAGTTCGGGGCCAATTTCGCCGCCGACATAGCCGAGGCGATGGCAATTGCTGCAAGCAGTTTTGCTGCTGCGAAACAGCTGCAGACCGCGAATCGGGTCGCCAGGGCCGAGCTTGGCAAGCAACGCGTCGACTCTGGCTTCGACATCGTCCGGAGAACGACTGAGTTTCTTGATGGCTTGCTCAGTAAGGCCCCTGAGTTTGTCGCCTCGATTGCGATACAGATTGAGCAGTTGATCCATCGATAGAGTTTTGGCCGATGGCAGATCGGCGAGCGTGTTCAGCATGCTTTCATCGAGCTCATCGTCGCCAAGCCGATGGATCGCCTCAACGGAGATGAACAGATCGCGCGGCGGTTGGACTTTCAAATTTGCGAGAAGTTGTGTGCCGGCAGCGCGACTGAGTTTGAGGCGTTTGAGGGCCGATGTGGCGGCTTGACCCGTGCTCGGATCGTTCGACTGAAGCGATCGAAGCAGAGTAGTCTCGAGCGCGGGGTCGTGGGGATCGGTGCCGCTGGGGAGTGCAGCGAGAAACGTCAATTGTTGTGTTTCAGATGTCGATTGTTTGGCAAGCTGCAACAGTGATGTTTGAATGGCATGGGCACCCGCAAGATTGATGCGCGTCAGAGATTGAAGCAGGTGTTCGCGGATGCTTGGTTCCGATTTCCGCAACCACTCGGCGATGGACGTGTCCCATTCGGACTGAAGCGCGGCGCCAGAATACATGCTGAGCAATTGCGTCAGATCAGACTGAGCAGCAGGCGAAGCGTTGCAGGCAGACTTCAGCGATGCGCCGACGAGTTCTTTGATGGCTGCAGTTTCTTTCCAACCGCGAGCAATAGTCAGCAGCGAAGCGGGGAGTTCACCCGTGTTTCGAGTTTGTTGAAAGCGCTGGCTAATTTTTGAGGCGAAACGCGAAGCCCACTCTGGATGTTTGCTGAGTAGTTCGGCCGCAGTATCAGCGCATTGGCGGTCGGCCTGATCGACCGCGGCAAGCATAAAATCAACCGTGAGCCGGTCAGCGGCCCCTAGTTGATCGAGCGCGGTCATTGCGGCTTGTTGTTGGCGAGGGGAATGAGCGATAGTCGCGTAGGCAGCAATGGAATCTGCGTTATCGAATGCAATCAACGCAAAGGTGACCGAGTGTTCTAGCGCGCGATCGGGCGCATCGATCAAGAGACTTGCCATTAATGCCGCCATGGACTCGTCGTTGCCAATGCGTCCCAGGGCTTCAGCGGCAACGCGCCGAACAGGCAGGGGTGCTAGGCAAACCATTTTCTCCAATTCAGGTCTAGCAGGGGCATAACGGTGCAGCGCAACTGCGCTACAGGCAGCCTGCGCAATCGATGGTTCGTCGGATGTTATCTGTTGGGCAATGCTCTTGAGGGCTGATCCATCGCCGAGGGCGCACAGCGCCCAGAGCGATTCGAGTCGCTGTGATAATGGATTCTTGCTGTCACTCAGTTCATCGCTTAAGACACGAACGCAGTCGTTTGCACGCTCGCCGGTAAGGCGTCGTACCTCGAGCAAGGCAATTCTAGCGATCCAAGATTGCGCTGCATGTAAACGGCTAACCAATTCCGTAGTGGGCAGTTTTCCGAGTTCCACTTGGCTTAGGCCTCGGTTTTTCGCCGCGGTTTGTCCCCTGCGGCTAAGGCGATAGACGCCTCCGGAAGCGGTTTTTTGGTCAATACGCGAGGTGGGACAACACAGGTCATACCATCCACCCGTGTCAATGATCAGCAAACTACCATCGGAGTCTTCGAGGACATCAGTCGGATGGAAGTCGATGCGATCGGCGACGACCAGATCCTGATTGGCGGTCGTGTGGCTTGCTCCGCTTGGTTGCAGTTGATGCGCAGTTACCTTTTGAAGATTGAATAACGTAGCCACTAGGGTTCGCTGATGCGGCAACGTGGGCTGAACCAACTGGTCGGACTCGAGGCAAATCAAACCGCTAGGGGCAGCGGGTCCGAGCTGCGTCATAATGGGCATGAGCGGACCGGTGCGGATGTGGCCGTCGATGACGTTGTGAGGTTTGCCAAAGACGCCACCGTAAACAGCGTGAGCGATGCCGTCGCGGAGACCTCCGCCGGGATGTTGCAGAAAGGTGCTGGTGAAGAATCGTTCGCCTTCGGGTGTGATTGCGACTTCGACCGGATTGTCCATACCGCCGGTCATCACCGGTTCAATCGGACCACCGTCGATGCGACGGCGGAAGATGTGCGCGGCGGTGGTCTTCAGTTGTTTGCCATTCAGGAGTTTGTGGTTTTGTTCTGCAAATGCTCCTTTGCACCAGTAGATCCAGCCGTCGCGACCTAAGTAGGGGCCATGCAAATCGTTCGCACAGCCGGTGATCGTTTGGCCATCGAACCACACTTCGCGCTGTTCGCAAATTCCGTCACCGTCTTTGTCCGAAAGACGATAAATGTTGGGCGGCGCACACGCGAGCAGCTCATTGCCAAGAGCGAGTACGCCTTCGGTGAACGGGAGCTTGTCAGCGACGACGCGGCGAGAATCGAACTGGCCATCTCGGTCATGATCGATTAGTCGCACAATGCGATGGAGTTCTTGCTTGTTATGTTCGACGATCGGTTTGCCCACGCCTGCCGATTCGACAAGCAACAAATCACCATTTTTATCCCAATCTGCGACCAGCGGCCACTTTGTCAACGGCTCAGCAGCGACCTGCACCAATTCAAACTGATCCGGGACCGTGAATTTGATTTCGCCGATGGAGACGACGCGTTTGGGTTCATCGGCCGTCGCTAGAGTTGCCGCGAGAGACCACCCAGTGAGTAGGCAGCATATAAAAGGCGAATGCATCATGAACTCCACTGGTTGCGACGAAGTTAGCGTTGGTCAGCTTAGAAGCGTTCCATGATAACTCATTCGAATCGGGTGCTCGAGCTAGTTACTCCAAGGGAAAATACCTTTCGCCCGAAAACATACGCTTATACATAGCCGTTTTGTCCGTTTTGCGATCGAGCGTAAGAACGCTACTTAGTGAGCCTCCCTGTGATTGTATTATTGTTTCGAATTGGTAAGGTTAGATAAGGTTGTGGTTGCGCAGTGGTTGGAATGCGGGGCTTGGATTCTCGCTTGGAGTCCCAAAGATGGAAAAACTCGACGGTTACTTCCGAATTAAGGAAGCGGCAGTGTATCTTGGCGTCGCAGCGAACACGCTTCGCAATTGGGGACGCGATGGTAAGATCTCCGAACATCGTCATCCGATGAACAATTACCGTTTGTACAAGAAGTCAGAGCTCGACCGCCTCCTCCGGCAAACCGAGAAATCACGGGCCTAACCTCAAAACATGCCGTTCCCCAGATCTTTCGACATGAGAACACAATGAAGACTGTCCGTGATGCCTGTCAATTGCAACCGAAGTCGCTGTCAATCAAGCTGAGCGATCAGATTGAGCAGCTTGATGAATTGATATCGGCCGAAGGTGATGGTAGAGAGTTCTTTGAAAAGACTTTCATTACTCAGGGTATGCAAGACCTTATCACTGAGGGAATCGCACGGCTTGCAGGTTCATCTTCACAAGCGGTGTTCCATTTGAAACAGGCCATGGGCGGTGGTAAAACTCACCTGCTTGTTGGTTTCGGCTTGTTGGCAAGGTATGCGGACCTCCGCAAGACTTATTGTGTCGGAATGCCACATGCCTCGGGCTTCACGGGCGCAAACATCGCAGCGTTCAACGGTCGCAATAACCCCGACCACTTTTTCTGGGGCGAAATCGCCAATCAACTCGGCAAGGGAGATCAGTTCAAGTCGTTCTGGACGAGCGGACCGAAGGCACCGGATGAAAAGGATTGGCTGAAGCTTTTTGAGGGTGAGGGCGATCAGCCAATTCTAATTCTGCTCGATGAATTGCCGCCTTATTTCCACTACCTGGATACTCAAAAGGTCGGCAATGGCACGGTTGCGGACATCGCCACGCGCGCGTTCGCCAACCTGCTTACGGCGGCGGGCAAGAAGAAAAATGTCTGTGTCGTGGTTTCAGATTTGGCTGCGGCTTATGAAACAGGCGCAAGACTGATCAACCGCGCATTGGAAGACGCACGCTCGGAATTGGGCCGTCAAGAGCGAAGTATCACACCGGTTGATCTGGCAGCCAACGAAATCTACGACATCCTGCGCAAGCGATTGTTCAAGTCCCTTCCGGACAAAGCCGAAATCGGCGACATCGCCGAGGCGTTTGGCCGCAAATTGGAAGAGGCGGCAAAGTCAAAGACCGCTGGCCGAGGGGCAGAAGCGATCGCCGACGAAATTGCTGCGACCTACCCGTTTCATCCGCTGCTCAAGAACGTCATCGCGCTTTTCAAAGAGAACGAACAATTCAAGCAAACGCGTGGGCTAATTGAGTTAGTTTCGCGGTTGCTCAAGTCTGTCTGGGAGCGACCGGCCAACGACGTATTTTTGATCGGGCCGCAACATTTTGATTTGTCCATCGCTGACGTTCGCGACAAGCTGACTGAGATTTCCGGCATGCGAGACGTGATCGCCAAGGATCTATGGGACGCTCAACAGTCGGCACATGCTCAAGTGATCGATTTGCAGACTGGCAAGGAAGCGGCTACGCAGTTAGGGTCGTTGCTGTTGACCGCTAGTCTGTCTACAGCGGTTAACGCGGTAAAGGGACTCACTGCTGAAGAGATGGTCGAGTGCCTGACCACGCCGCTGCGAGAGCCTTCCGATTTTCTGGCGGCGTTCGAAGAGCTGGAAAAGGTCGCTTGGTATCTGCATCACAACGAAGGCCGATACTACTTCGATCGCCAAGAGAACCTTACCAAGTTGTTGCAGAGCCTGGCCCACGACGCACCACAAAACCAGGTCGACGATCTTGTCCGGCATCGGCTGCGCGACATGTTCAAGCCGACTCGCAAGACTTGCTACGAAGACGTCTTGCCGTTGCCTACTTTGGAGGATGTCGCAGATCGAGTCCGCAGGGGACGCGTGTTACTGATCGTCAGCCCGGACTCCAAAATTCCACCCGACGAAGTTCAGAAGTTCTTCGACGGTCTGAGCCAGAAGAACAATCTGTGCGTGCTCACTGGTGACAAGACGGCGATGGGCAGCGTCGAGAAGGCGGCTCGTCAGCACTTCGCGGCGCAGAAGGCCGACGGTCGTATCGCCAAGGGCCATCCACAACGTGACGACTTGGAGCGTAAGCAACAGTCCTATGAGCAGGACTTTAATTCGACCATACTCAATTTGTTCGACAAGGTACTATTCCCGATCCAGCGTGCAGGCAAGTCGCCGCAACTTGCCGCGAAGACACTTGACATGACCCGCGACTCCACCAAGCCATTTAATGGCGAGGAACAGGTCGAGAAGACACTAACCTCGAATCCATTGAAGTTGTATTTGGACGTCGAGAAAGAATTCGACGCCATTCGCGACAAAGGGCAGGACTTGCTCTGGCCGGAAAATCAGGACGAAGCCCGCTGGTCGGATGTCACCGACCGTTATGCCGAGCAAGCTGGTATGTACTGGTTGCCGCCCAAGGGGATCGACACACTCAAGTCGATAGCCTGTAATCGCGGGTTGTGGGAAGACTTGGGCAACGGTTACGTCACCAAGAAGCCCAAAAAGAAACGAACATCGGTGCAGGTTGTCGCCGAGTCGGAACCGGATGATTCGGGTAGCGTGCGACTGCGAATCAATGCTCAAAACGCGGGCCCGGCTCCGCGAATTTATGTTGCTGAAGATGGACCGGTTTCAGAAACCAGTCAGCAGCTCAAAGATCAGGCCTACACGACTTCGGCACTCAGAGTCAATCTGTTGGTGGTCGATCCATCGGGGCTGTACGAAACCGGCGACCCGGTTTCATGGCCGAACAAGCTAGTTCTGCGAAACAAATTGTCTGATAGAAACGGCCAGCGCAGCGTCGAACTATTCGTCGCGCCGCGAGGTAGCATTCGTTACACGCTCGATGGCAGCGAACCTCGCGACGGTACGGCTTACGCAGGTCCGATCGCCATCGGTGACGGTGACGTGTTGTTGCGAGCATTCACTGAGATCGACGGCCTGGAGGCAAAGAACGATTTTCGATACCCCGCTAAGGGTAAGAAGGGTGT
>JAYVHC010000007.1:0-5304 GCA_043771575.1 Planctomycetia bacterium | reverse complement strand
GGGCGTTTGCGCAAAGTCGGCTGCCATCTGAGCTGCTTTGGGATGCCAACCGACTTGTTTATTCAGCTCGCGAAGGTATTCAAAAGCGCGTTCGGCTTCATTGGACCAAGCCGCCGATTGAGCTTTGTACAACCAAGCGCCAGCAAATTCATCAGCGCTCAGCTGCTTTACAAACTCCGCCAACTCTGCTTTCGCCTCGTACGCAACCAACCAGCTGCACAATGAATTTTGCGCTAACGCCATGTAACGGCGCGGAAATTTGGTCTGTTTGAATGTCGAAAGCGTTCGTTCGATTTTTTCAGGCGTCGTCAACGTCGCATTGGAATACGTTTCGTATGCAGTATCTGCAAATTCGTGATAGGCCTGATCCTGGGGCTCGTCGAGTCCCGCGTAAATGGCCCAGAATTGTGCCTCGCTCATCGGCAGCAACACATCTCGCCAATCAAACAATTTCCATTGGTCTGCTTGTCGAGTGAGATATAGCACATGAATGTAATTGCCATCACCGTAATTCGCGAAGCTAGCGACGATTGTTCGAGCTTCTTTGTCTTTGACCAACCACTCAAAATCCAGCACCCTCACGTTTTCACCCAAATCGACCGGCTGGAGTGCTTCATCAAGATTCAGCGTCCACATCATACGGCTCAACGGATTGATCAAGCCACTACTTAGGCCACTGCGTTGCATTTCCATTACCATTCGCGGCTTATCAATTTCTATGACCTCATTTTCTAGCCAAGCAGAGATTTCCTCAGCCTCTGGCGACTGGGTACCGATCGCCTGTTGGACAATATCCCGAGTCTTATTGGGAATCGCACCGCCTATCGGTTCGCGAAGTTGATTGAAATTGCCGCCAAAGTTGCTGTCCGAGTTGAATCGGCGGTACGTTATCACCGCCGCGCCCGAGCAAAAAAGAATAAGCAACAAGAGAATTCCTAAGACGAGCGCGACGACACGTCCGGTATTGCCGTTTTTCGGACGCTGGCCAGAAATTGGGCTTGAGAAACCCGCTCCTGAAAAGTTGACGCGCGGCGGTTCTTGCGACATGTCTGTTCCCAATCAGTTTCAAAGCGAAGTCTAAATGCCCCAAGGCCGAGTAGCATAACATTTCGCGCCGCACCTGGACAGTGTTTTGCAGTGAGCCTTTTGCGTGACGCGCCACGCCCTTCGCAAAGCCTCAGAGCGTGCCACCCTATAATTAGAGTTTGACGCTCCACTAGGCATTGGCGTTCAACCACTCGGCCGCTTCGAGGGCGAAGTAGGTCAAGATCATGTCCGCGCCGGCGCGTCGAAACGCAAGCAAACTTTCGAGTACGCACTTTTCTCGATCCAGCCAACCGTTCTGCGCGGCGGCGGCCAACATGGCGTATTCGCCGCTCACCTGATAAACGGCTGTCGGGACCGCAAAGGTCTGTTTAACGCGGTAGACGATATCAAGGTAAGGCATGCCGGGCTTGATCATTACGATGTCAGCGCCTTCTTGCAGGTCAAGTGCCACTTCATGGAGCGCTTCGTTGGCAGCGGAGGGCGGCATTTGATAGGACTTTTTGTCGCCGCTGCCGAGGTTACCCTTGGATCCTACCGCATCGCGAAACGGACCGTAAAAAGCCGACGCATACTTGGCGGCATACGACATGATCATCACGTTCTGAAAGCCAGCTTCGTCGAGCGCATTTCGAATTGCGCCTACACGTCCGTCCATCATGTCTGATGGCGCAATCACCGAAGCGCCCGCCGCCGCTTGTACGACCGCTTGCTTGCGGAGCACGTCAAGAGTTGCATCGTTCACGATTTTACCTTCGCGCAGCAATCCGTCTTGACCGTGCGATGTGTAAGGGTCCAGCGCCACGTCGCAAACGATCCCAATCGAATCGCCAAATCGCGAGCGCACGGCTGCAGTCGCCGTACAAATCAAGTTTTTCGAATTCAGTGCTTCGTGTCCATCCTCGGACTTTAGTTCGGGTGGAGTAACAGGAAACAGCGCGATCGCTGGAATGCCCGCCGCAATCGCCGCTTCCACTTGCCCAAGCATCACATCTACACTGAAGCGCTTCACGCCGGGTAGGCTTGCCACGTCATCCTGTTTCCCATTGCCGGGCAAAATAAATAGTGGCCAGATTAGATCATTGACCGTCAAGCGATGCTCGCAAACCAATTCACGAGACCAAGGAAACTGGCGTAAGCGACGCATGCGAGTCTGAGGGAAACGGCCTCGCGAAATATTGAACGTCATTTTTCGGCTCTAGCAAGAAAATGGGGGATGCGGGTAATCATGGGTCCAGCAGATGCGATCCACGGTGGTTAGCTTGGATTGTACCCTCCGGAACCGAATCAAGTACAATCACATTGGGGCGCGACAGCTCTTCGGTTTCGAGACATTTTCTGGCTGAGCGAGAACCTTGAACCACAATCGATTTGAGTGCAAGATGCGAATCATGGCTTGCGCCGTGAGTTGTTTACTGGTGAGTTGTTTACTGGCGATCGGCGCAATGGCTCAGTCCAACGACTTTCGCGCAACATTTTCGCTTGTTCCCGCTTCACAAAGCGGCGTTGACTTTGTGCATACCGATGGTGGTACAGGTGATCGCTATATCGTAGAAACAGTGCTCGGATCGCTCGCGTTGTTCGACTACGACAATGATGGGCTGATCGATATCTACTTCATCAACGGCGCACCGCTGCCGTCAACAAACACAAAGGCTATCGTGACTAGCCAACCCACCAATCGACTGTACCGAAACCTCGGTGGATTTCGCTTCACGGACGTGACAGAACAATCCGGCTTGGGCGACCTCAGTTACAGCATGGGGGTCGTGGTGGGTGATGTCGACGAAGATGGTGACGCTGATGTAATTCTCAGTAACTTTGGACGCGATCGGTTCTACTTGAACCAAGCCGACGGCACGTTCACTGAAGCTGCTGAAGCAAGTGGGTTCCGTGCACCGGCTCGATTCGGTGCTGGCAATTCGCTGTTCGATATGGATCTCGACGGCGATCTCGATTTGTACTGCGCAACCTATGTCGAGTTCGACTTTTCGAAACACCGTACTCGAACGATTGCGGGCAAGGAGTTTAACACGGGACCGAACGACTATCCGCCAGCCGCGGATTTTCTTTACCGCAACAACGGCGATGGCAGCTTTACGGACGTTTCAAGCGTAGCGGGTATCGACGCCATTCGGTCGCCTGGTATGGGCGTTCTCGCCGCAGACTTTGATGACGATGGCGATATGGATGTGTTCGTGGCCAATGACCAGCAGCCGAATTTTCTGTGGATCAATGAGGCGGGCAAGTTCCACGACGAAGCGCTGCTGGCGGGCGTTGCGTTTGATCGCAACGGCAAAGCCAATGGCAACATGGGGGTCGAGTACGCGGACCTCAACGGAGACGGGCGCTTGGATTTTGTAACGACCACCTATCAGGATGAAATGCCGGTGTATTACGAAGCCCTGGATGCAGGCCTGTTCACCGATTCGACCAATTTGGCCAAAATCGATTTGACGTTGAACCCACACGTTAAGTGGGGCGTCGGGGCGTGCGACTTTGACAACGACGGCGACAACGATCTGTTTATCGCCTGCGGACATTTTCTTGATAACATTCGGGCGATCGACGACCGCACCGACGTCAAGGTTCAGAACTATCTACTGGCCAACAACGGCAAAGGCATTTTCCGTAACGCTACAGCCACTGCGGGCTCTGCAATGCAGGTGATTGAAAGCAGTCGCGGCGCTGCTTTCGACGATCTCGATAACGATGGGGACTTGGACATGGTCGTATTGAACATCAACGCCGAAGCCACAGTAGCTCGTAATGATCTTCAGCCCGGCTCGACCAGAAATGTGGAGATCCGCATGATTGGAACTCGCAGTTGTCGCGACGCGGTGGGAAGCAAGGTGAGTGTGCGCACCACACTGTCATCGCGCCCTCAAAATCAAGTCGTGTTGGCTGGGCGGGGTTATGAAAGCCACTACGGAAGTCGGATCCACTTTGGCCTCGGCCCGGCCCTACAGAACAAAGCTCAGTCTCGTTTAACTGTCCAAGTCACATGGCCAACTGGGCAAACCGAAGAATTCGATTGCCCAGCACAAAATGTCACGCTGGTAGAAGGTCGGGGCATCCCAGCTAAGCGGTGGAATCCAACGAAATAGCCGTTACTTCGCAGCCCCTTTGAATTTGCTGTCCAGCAGAAAATCAAAATTGTTATTACCAGCTTTTACCGTCGCCTTCAAGCCTGAAGTTTCAGGGTTCTGATAGGGAACTGGCAACGCTAGTTTCGGGCCGCTGATTGCAGTTGCCGAAGTTTTGTCTGCCGACATTGTTCCAGCAACGCTTTCACCCGAATTCCGCGAGGTGTCGTTGGCTTCGGGCTTGAACCACACAATTCCAACGTTGTAGTCGCCGGCCACCGCTCCTCTACCAATATTTGTGCTTTTCATGTCGGTTAGTGTATAGGTGCCATTGACGTCAGCGGTACCCACGGCTGCGCTTCCAGTACCGCCCTTTACCGGCGAGAACGTGACAATCGCGCCCGCAAGCGGCGCACCATCCATGGTGACTTTACCCGTTACAGGCGAAACGCTTGGCCCGCTTTTACAACCCACAATAGCCAACAAACAAATAGAAACAGCAACACGAAGCATCATTGTGCACCTGATCTCTTAGGATACGAAATTCGGATCCAAAAAAACGTGAAGGGAAATCCTAGTAAAACGAAAAAAGCCGAACACAGTTCGACCATCGCTATTGTAACGCATTCGGCTTTGAAAGTCGCCCAGCCAACTTTCATTTTCTGGCAACCACACGCGACAAGTAGGGTGACACGTCCCTGAGTCTTCGAAGGGCGTGATTTGAGATTCATTCGCCGCGTCTTTCGCAAAGCCTCAGAGCGTGTCACCCAACGCCGTTAACCCTAATTCGATGGAGAATGCCGGGTGGCCCGTCCCTAAGACGCGAATAATGCGAGCCTCGAAGGGCGCAGTTCAACTGTGCTCAATGGGCAGCGATCCGGCGTAATCTACACCGGAACCAGCCACGCCCTTCGAATACTCAGGGACGTGCCATCGGCTGTGTTAGTTCCAATCTTTAGAGCGAGTGATGGCTCGCTTTTCTTTTGTTCTTTTATTCGTGCAGAGCTCCTCAGAGCTCGCGTTGTTGCGGGTAGTGGTGTTGGATTTTTTGAGGCATGGCTCGGATGTCCAATGCTGACTTCTGGCTTACTTGGTTGGCCTTGTGTATCTTGTAGCTGCTTGAAGAAACGGAGTTGGGCAATGCGGGGACGCAACCCAACAAGGGATATTCAAG
>JAYVHC010000006.1:0-10754 GCA_043771575.1 Planctomycetia bacterium | reverse complement strand
CGGGCCTTGCAGCCCAAGTTGTTGGTCATGTTGCCGCGCTCTGCTACGCAAAGCGGAACCTCTACTGAGCGACTTCATGTCGCCTTTGTTTCTGCCAACCGGACACTAGCTGCCAGGGTCACTAACCTCTGTTTCTAAGCCGATATGCGCTAGCGTCGGTTTCTTCAATATCCCTGGAAAACCGGGTGCTAGCGCACTCCGGCTAATCCGATTTGCAATTAATGATCCTTGCACTTGCAACCGCTTTGAACTTTGAGCACCACTTCAGTCGCGGCATCCAAGTTACAAGCGTTGCCCTCGTCGGTATCGATATGCACTTCCAGCTTCGCGTGCTCATCGGCGCGCACGAGCACATCTTCAAACGACACACTGCAAAACGGACTCTTGATGGACAGCGTCATGAAGTCACCGCTCTTGACACCGTAGTAGTCCGCTTCCTTGAAGCTCATGTGAACATGACGCGCCGCCCGAATCACGCCCTCGGGTAACTCGACTGCACCGGCTGGCCCGACGAGCACGCAGCCAGGAGTACCGGCAATATCGCCAGAGTGTTTTACAGGTGCATTGATGCCAAGCGAAATTGCGTCAGTGATCGCCAGCTCAACTTGGCTGGCTTTGCGAGTCGGACCGAGAACGCGAACTTCAGGCAACATGCGACGGCGCGGACCGACAATCATGACGGTTTCTTTGGCGGCGTAAAATCCATCTTGATAAAGATCTTTGCCTGGCGTCAGCACATGGCCTTTGCCGAACAGCCGCTCGACGTGTTCATCGGTCAGGTGAACGTGCCGCGCTGAAATGCTAACCAACAGCTTGGGAGCAGCCGGCGTGATCGGTTGCGCGGCACTCTCGCCATGGGCGATTCGACGCACAATTTGGCGCACGAGCTGTTCGACTTGGCTTCGATCGATTGAGGCTGCTGACATGTCAGTTTCACTCGGGGGTGGTATCAGTATGGGTTGAGTCTGTTTTTGCTTCGGCCGCCAAATGCAATTGCACGCCCGCGTCTTGGAGCCGACTGCGCCACTCGTCACTCAGGCGATCATCGGTCACGACCGTTTGCACTTGATTCAATTCGCACAGTTTGGCGAGCGAGCTCTTGCCGAACTTGCTGCTATCGGCAACCACAATGGTTTGGTCAGCACAATTCATCATGGCGCGCTCGGTTTCAACTAACAGTAAGTTGCTGTTGTAGTAGCCACGTTCGTTGGCACCGGCGATACTGAGAACCGCCTTCTGCACGTTGAGCGAAGCAAGCATTTGGTTTGCATAAGGACCGAGCGAAACCCCAGTTCGACTGTGTACGTAGCCACCGAGCAAGACAAGGTCCGCTTGGTCGCTGGAGGCAAACAAGTTCGCGAGAGGCAGTGAGTTGGTCACAATTTGGAGAGGTCGTCCAACGAGCTGTCGAGCCAATTCATAGGTCGTGCTGCCGCCGTCGAGCAGCACCGTGTCGTGATTTTCAATCAAACGGCTGGCCTCAATGGCGATCTGGCGTTTCAAATCCCACTGGCTTGACCGCCGATCTTCGAACAATCGAAGAGCCGCCGCTCCGCCGGTAAAAAAAACTCCGCCATGCGTCCGTTGAGCTTCGCCTTCGGATTCCAGGTGGTCCAAGTCGCGCCGAATCGTCGATTCGCTGACATCGAGCGCCGACCGCAGGTCCGGAATTGAAACAAAGCCCTGGCTGCGGATCAATTCCCGCAACTTCGTGCGTCGCAGATCCGTTGCCTGTCCGTTGCTCAAAATCAATCACCCTGAAACCGCCTCGGATGGAAAACCTTCACAAGTATGACTTGATTCCGTCAATTGTCTAGCTATTCGCGAACTCTGCGCCGTCTTAATTTACGCAAAACGCACATTTTTCCAGTTGTGATGATTGAATGAAGGAATTCCGTCACGCGTGTGAGTCGGGGACGCTCCTGCGGAGCCTAGTGAGGACTGCGACTGAGAACCGGCGGCTTGTAATTCGCAACGAAATGCCAAAAAAAGCTCGGCAGGAGCTTCGACCCAACGCTGTAAACATCCTTGTTCGCACTTTTATCAACCAAAAAACATGTCGGGAGAGCGAGGCTCCCGCCGAGCTTTTGGTGGGCAGCCGCTGCACCATCCCGGCTTGTGAACGTCCAGCGGCGGACCGATAAAGCTCCGCAGGAGCGTCGCTCTCCCGCTTATTGTTTTCACATGGCAAGTTAGCCTACGGACGAAGTTGCATTTTCCGCCACGTAGGCCATCGCTTCGCGCATAGCGCCGCGGTCAATTGAGTGAACGTCGATGGGCTGACCCACCTGTTTGAGGAGCGTAATGGTCAGTTCGCCGCCCAAATGCTGTCGAAATTCTTCGAGGCCATCGAAAATTACGGACTCGTTAAGAGCCGAGTCCCAGATGGGTAACTGCAAACCAAGCAGTGTTTTCAGCGTGGCGTCGGCTACGGAGCGCGGTAAGCCCAGCTGCAAATGAGAATACACCGCATCAACAGCCACGCCGATTGCGACTGCTTCGCCGTGGCGCAATCGATACTGGGTGATCGCTTCCAATTTGTGGGCTGACCAGTGACCGAAATCGAGCGGTCGAGCCTGCTGCAGCTCGAAAGGATCTCCGCTGCGGGTGATATGCCACAGGTGTAGCAGCACGGATTCACGCACGGCATGCGCGGTTGGTAGTCGCTCGCGAGCCGCGATCGCCTCCGCCGCGCCATTCAGGAAATGGAAGAATTCGGGGCTCTTCAAAAGCGCGACCTTCACCGCTTCGGAAAAACCGCAGCGAAAATCGCGGTCGCTCAACCCTTCCAGCAAGTGTTCGTCGTTTACTACCGCCCACGGAGTCGCGAAAGTGCCTTTCCAGTTTTTCTTATTGAACCAGTTAACAGCGTTCTTCACTCCGACGCCCGAATCCGCTTGGGCCAAGGTCGTTGTCGGAACTCGAATCAATCGAATGCCGCGATGTGCGATCGAAGCTGCGTAACCCACTGTGTCGAGGATCGCTCCACCGCCGATAACCAACACATAACTGCGTCGATCCAAATTGCCGCGATTAAAAGCCTCCAGCAAATGATGAACGATGTCTGGATCGTTCTTGACCGCCTCGCCCCCTGGCAACTGCTCGACGGGTGCCACGAGTTCGATGCCCCAATGGGGTTGGCTCAGTTGACCAGCAATCCGGTCACTTAACTGCGAATCCCAATTACACAGTCCTTCGTCGATCCACACCTGAGTTCGCGCGGGGCTTGTTCCGGAGTGTTCGAACAGTTCGGCGATTACATGAAAATCATCGCCAAAACAGTCTTGGGTGAATCGCAGGCGGTGAGTCATGGGCACTGAGAATTCGATGTCATATCGATTCTGCGTAGCTGACTGGCCGAAAGGATCACTCATGAGTTTGTTCGGAATATTCTAGGTGTTGACGCGGCGGGAAGTGGGCCACGACGCTCCTTCGTCGTGCTTCGATCAAAATTGATGAGTGAGTGCTGGGTATTGGCGACTCCAGCACTAACAATAATTTGCAAAGTAATTGTCACTTAAGGGGCGAGAATGTAAATTGGCTCGGCACAAAGTTTGCCCCTTCCCTGTTATCTTAGCTACCGTGCAGCGACGAGGCACCCTGCTTTGATTGGGATTCGTCTGGTTCGCCGTAAATTGTGCGATGCGCAATGCTTTTTGACGACGAACTCAACCCAAACAATTTGTTTTGACTCCACTCGACTGCCGGGACTTTTCAAGCTCCCGCAGCCCCTGCAATGACTTGGAAATTACAGATGCGAGATCATGGACCCTGGAAAATTCTCAAGTCCGAGCATATGTACAGCGATCCATGGATTCAATTGTTCCGCGACCAAGTCCAGCGGCCAGATGGTAAAGCGGGAACCTACGCTACAGTCCAACTTAAAGCTGGGGTCTGCGTCGTGGCTATGGATGCTGTCGGCACTCTGCACCTGACCAAGGAATTCCACTATGCGGTGGGTCGTGTCACCATCGAAGGGGTCAGCGGCGGTATAGAATGCGATGAATCGCCCGCCATCGCGGCCACGCGCGAACTGGCCGAAGAGCTTGGGATTACCGCCGGTTGTTGGACACGATTGGGGACGGTCGATCCCTTCACAGCCGCCGTCCTATCTCCGGTTGAACTTTACTTAGCCGAAGATCTCACCTTCAACGAAACGAATCCCGAAGGGACGGAACTGATCGAGCACGTCACCATGAGGCTGGACGAAGCTGTGCAAGCGGTGTTGGACGGAGTCATCACCCACGCCCCCACTTGCATTGTTATTTTACGGATCGCCCTTCAAAAGCAACTGAAACTATCCAGTGTTTGAACTGCAAGTTTTACTTTCGAACCTTGTTGCACCTTCGATCGTCGTGTTGTTCGGCTGGTTGGTGTGCCGCTCTTTGCCGCGTGATCGAGCCCTTCGAGTTCTGCCGTATGTACTGACAGCTTGTAGTGGCCTGGCGATCTGGCTCGCGCTGGCAGTTCGCAACGGTTTTTCATGGTGGCCCGAAGACGCATGGCAAAAGGTTCCCATCGCGGCGCTGATCGTTGCCGGAGCTGCAGTCATCGATGAGTTGTTTCGTGCAAAGCCTTATGTGGAATCGGCAGTTGTTCCAACTGGCGCGTCATCACGTCCCACCAATCTCTCTTTGTCCGCAATTTCTCAGTTGATCGCGATTGCCCTTGCCGTTGCCCTAGCGGCGTGGCTGATATTTCCTCGCGGTGACGCTTGGGCTGAACTGCAAAGCCAACAGAACCAATGGTGCACCGTCGTCACGCTCGCCGCTAGTTTTGCGTGGTGGGGCGTGGCTGGATGTCAACCACGAGTCGCAGCTACGGTCGGGCTCGCGACCATTCCGCTGTTGATCGCTAGTGCTTTCTTAACGTCGCTCTCTCTTATGAAGGTCACTGAGCCGTTGATCGCCGTTGCGAGCGTCCTAGGTTGCTGCAGTCTTATCGACTTGCGACTGAGTGGACGCCGATCGCTACCGATTATGATCGCACCTAGCCTGTTTGCGATGTCAGGTTTCGTAGCGCACGCCAGTTTTCAGAGCTATCTCAATCTTCCTCGCACGCTTTACTTTCTGGCGATGCTCAGCCCCGCAATCGTCGCACTGGCGGCCAGAGTGTCTCAGCGAAAATCAGCGCGGCTAGCGATCGGAGTGACCGTGGGCTTGGCACTAGTTCTGGCGGCAACCGTCTCGGTCTGGACATATGTGGCTGGCGATGTGGGCGCTGAAGCAGAATGGTAAAGTAGGTCGATCGTAAGAATTTACCCTGAGGCTCGGGCGTCAAAGTCGAGCAATATCCAGCCGTACAGAATAGAATAGATATCTATAAACCCAGTAAGGCAAGGCTTTGATGCGTTTCGAGGCTGAACTGGCAATGCACGGTCACTCTCGGATTACTCGGCAAGCGTGATCCAATACCGCTCAGCGCCTTTACCCCCCAACTCGATGTCCTATGACAAACCCCGAAACTGCCAGCGACGATAATGCTCATGAGCAGGTGCCAGATCTGTACAGGTTGCTCGGCTTGACGCCGCTGGAAGCGGACCCCGCGAAAATCCAACGCGCTTTGTTGGCGATGCAAAAGAAGGTCGAAACAGCGCAGAAATCCGATGTGAAGTTGGCGCAGCGAGCCGCCAAAGTCGTGGCTCTCGGGAAGAAGAACTTGCTCGAGGCGGAACGCAAACTGGCCTACGATCGCACATGGGCCAAGGCATTTGGATCTGCCGAGCCAAATGTCCTTGCGCAGGCGCAATCCGTCATGTCAGCGGAGCCCGCAGCTGAAGCGAAAACTCCGGAACTCGAATGGGATCTCGATGAACTAGAGTCTTACTTGCCCGCCGAAGACCCTCGCAGTCCCTTTGACTTGGGTGGGTTCCTGCGCTATTCGTCGAGTCTACCGGAATCGAATCCGACCGCCGGCTACGAGAAACTGCAGAGTTATCTCGGCGGCACAGCGACTGCAACCATCGCCGCTCCTGAATCCATTAGCGCCGCAGTGCTGCTGTCCGAGTACGCGGAGGCTGACTATAAATCGCAGCCAGAAGATTTGCAGGAACACTTCGTTGCCCCCAAAAAGTCAGTTGCGCCGTTGCGAGTTCCACCGGGCGGCATCGCCAAGCATATTCGTCGCAAACGCAGTCGAGCCATGTGGCTGAGCATCGGCGGCATCGCTGGCGTGTTGGCTTTGGCCTTCGGGATCGCCTTCTTTTTTTTAACCAACCCCCCCGAACCGAAAACCGACAGTTCGCAGTTGGCTCAAGCAATCCCGGGCAAAAACAAGCCCAAGGTTAACAACGCGAGACTCAATGCAGAGGTGTCAACGGAATCAGTTTCGGTGCAAGGGAGCGGTTTACCCAAAGTGGCTGGTTTGGACGGACAAAGCGGGCCCAAGCCCAACATGCGGGAAGGCATGGTCCCTGAAAACGCGACTATGCAGCCTGCTGAACCCATGCCTGCACCTGTCACGACGCCCGATGCTCCGCCAGCAACTACTCCGCCAGCAACTACTCCCGCGCCTGCACCGACTCCCGACCCTCCGCCTGCAGCTGCTACGCTCACGGACGCTGAGAAATCGACATGGAGCAAGGCGATGAAAGAAGTGTTAAAGACGCTCGGCATGCAGGATTTCAAAGCCGCCAAAGAGCAGGTAACGGCAGCGGCAGGCTTGGCGAAAACGCAATTACAAAGAGATCAGCTCAAACGCTTGACAAGCGTCGCCAAGTTGACGGAAGAGTTTCACGGTTTTTTGGTTGACGCCATTAATGGTCTTGGGGCGGCCGAGACTTTCAAGGTCGGTCGGTCCTTAGAAGCTTCCTTCGTTGAGGGAAGTGCGACGGCGATTTCAGTGAAGATTCGTGGCAATGTGCAAACATTCGCTTTAACTGAGTTGCAAATTGGACTTGCGATGGGGCTAGTCGATCTCAAGATGGACACCGAACATCCCAATTCGCTCGCCCGCAAAGCTGCATTTACTTTGGTACACCCGAAGACCAACGCATTGGCTCTCAAAGCCGCGCGAGAACAGATGGCTGCGGCCGCAGCCGCCGGCGCGGTGGATGCTGACATGCGGACCGTTTTTGACGAAGACTACTCGCTTAAGAAGTAACGCCAATTGCGCTGAAACCCAGCTATTGTTGGCTGATCCGCAAACGAAACGCCCACTGCGTTGTCGAGGGTGTGGTGTCAACTATCAAGGCCGGTTGCATGCTTAGTATGTCCCCTGCGCGTGTCGCAGTGGTGGTGGGCGGAATCGGTTCCATCCGTGCGACCACTTCACCTACGGGCAATTCCCAACTGCCGCCCGAAGCACTTGTCCAGCCGTTCCCCAAGCGATACGAACTAGCTAGGCTTTCGGGCTTCGTCGACGAACGACAAGCCAGCTCGACGATCCAGCATTTTAGATCGGGTACCAAGGTAAAACTGGCCGACCAGTGTCCGCGACCGGACATGCCGACTCCAAAGACAACTTCGCGACCGTCTCCGAATGATTGCAGGTGAATCTGTTGCAGCGGCGGTGACTCGGGCCAAGCGCAACCGCTATGGCCTTCGGTTGAGGAGAGCAACTCGATATCACCCAGGTGCCAATGATGGTGGTAGCGATCCTCGATCCACTCAAAGGCCAGTTCGCCAAGCTTCCCGCCGCTTAGTATGAGCGGTTCAGCGGTGCGATGAGGGCTGCGTGTCATAGTTTCCTCCGCTCCCAAAATCGCGGAGCCCATTCAAGGTGGTTTTGCTTCAGATTTTACTCTGCAGTATTCTGCATCATCCGCCATCGCAAGAACGACTCCAGGAAGCCCTGAATGTCGCCCGCCATGACAGCGTGAAAGCTGTTCTGTAAGTATTCAGTGCGAGAATCTTTCACGCGTTGCTCAGGGTGCAAAAAGTAGTTGCGAATCTGCGATCCGAAACCTTTTTGACGCACCTTGCCTTTGTACTTCGCCAATTGCACTTCTTCTCGTTTTTCTTCTTCGACGCGCGCCAATCGAGCTCGCAACAATTTCCAAGCTTGTGCCCGGTTCTTGTGTTGGCTGCGTTCGGCTTGGCAAGCCGCCACGATGCCCGTCGGCAGATGCGTCAAACGAACAGCGCTATCGGTTTTGTTAATGTGCTGGCCACCTGCACCGCTCGCACGATAGGTATCCTCGCGGACATCCTTTTCTTCGATCTCCACTTCAACCGAATCATTGATCTCAGGTGAAACGTCGACCGCCGCAAAACTCGTCTGCCGCTTGCCTTCGGCGTTGAAGGGACTGATGCGCACTAATCGATGCATCCCTTCCTCACCCTTCAAATATCCGTAAGCCATCGGCCCACGAATCGCAATCGTTGCCTGAGTAATGCCAGCCTCTTGGTTGTCCTGCCGATCCATCAATTCGATCGTAAATTCGTGATCCTTGGCCCAGGCGATGTACATATTGAGCAACATTTCGGCCCAGTCATTTGCGTCGACGCCACCATCGCGCGCATGCACGCTCAGCAAAGCTCCGGCCGCGTCGTGTGTTCCGTTCAAGAGCGCTTTCAGTTCCAATTGCGAAACTTCATGCTCCAGACGCTCCAATTCGCCCACGACATCCCCGCGCAACGAACCGTCCTCGGCAAGCATTCCGATCAGGCCAAGCAAATCCTCCGCGGCGGCCAAAGCTTCTTTCAGCGGGGACGCAATCGATCGCAAGTTCTTCAGCTCGCCGACCGTTGCCTGAGCCTTCTCTTGGTTGTTCCAGAAATCTTGTGCCGCCATCTGGCTTTCGATGGTGGTGATTTGCGCGAGCTTATTATCGTAGTCAAAGACTGTCCCGAAGTTGCGTAAGTCGTTGTCGGATCTGAGTGGCTCGATCCTCCAATTCATTTTCGCTCATCGGGACGCCTCGCTGATCTTGTGAAAGCATGTACAGGCACCTTAAACGCGGGAGATTGCCTGCTAATTTTTCAGATTATAACCAACATCAGCCATCCCTAGAATCCCACGCTTTCGAATCGTAGTGGTCGCGATCGATCAGATTGTTTAACCGCGTGGGCATCGCCCCGCGATTTACAGACAGCGCGGCCCGATGGGCACGCGGTTAAACGGAAGATAGGGCACGCGGGAATCAACTCGCGGGTAGGATCGAGCGGAAAGTCAACTCTTCCTAAATCTCAACTTTATTGCGGAGCACGCTATCGAACTGGCCGCTTGCAAAGCCGCACAAAATCTCGACCAGTAACTTCGATTTTTCGACCAGCGAATCCAACTGGACCGATTCTTGACTGCTGTGCAGCCCGTCGCCGCGCGGTCCAAGCGTGTCGATGTTTGGCAGGCCAGCCGCAGCGAGCTTGTTGCCGTCGCACACGCCACCGGTGTACTGCCATTTAACGGGCGGAAGGTTCAATTTTGCAGAACTCGCCTCGATGACTCGCATCAGCGCCTGCTGAGCCGCGTTGATGCGCTTCGGCGGCGAAGTAAAGCGGCCTTGCAATTCGCAACTCAAGCCGTCGCGAGCCTGGGTGGCTTGCACCAGTTGTTGCAGTTGATCTTCGAACCAAGTCGCTGATTCCTCATCGGGTGCTCGAGCGTTCAGTCTCGCGATCGCAAAGTCCGGCACAATGTTCACCGGTCCGCCACCGAAGATAAAACCGACGTTGATCGTCGTTTCCGCGCGCTGACCGTTGAGAGCGTCGACCGCAGTCACGATACGAGCAAGTTCCGTGACTGCGTTGCGACCCATTTCAAAGTAGCGGCCCGCATGCGCCGCCTGGCCGCGCACCGTGAGGCTGAAACTCCCTGAGCCCTTGCGCTCCGAAATCATGGCGCCATTGGGCAATGCAGGTTCGAATAGCAAACCGAAATCGTACCGCGGTGCAAGATCTTGCAACAGCGCTGCAGAACTCAACGAGCCGACTTCTTCATCAGGGTTAAGTAGCACCGTCCAACCAAGATCCGCCGCCAAACCGAACTTCAATAACGCTTGCAGAGCATAGCGCAGCACCACGACGCCACCCTTGGCATCCGCCACACCCGGCCCGCGCAGCACAGTTGGCGAAAGCTGCTTGCAGGTTTGAAACGCATGTTCTGGACCAAACACCGTGTCATAGTGAATCATCAGCAGTACGCGGCGTGTTGCTTGCGGCTGAAAATTCCATTGTAGCGCCGGCCCAGTGGCTAAGGTGACTTCGTGACCTGCATCATCCATGCATGACCGCTTCGGCAATTCGATGCGTCGCAAAGTCGCTGGCGACAGCTTCGCCCAGTCACTCAACCAATTGGCAACGCCTAGTAACCCCGAGAGATTCCGCGAGCCTGAATTCTGGTCGCAGAGCGTAATCAGATCCGCAACCATCTCACCGCGCTGGGACGCGAGCCAATCGAACGCAGGTTGCTGATTCAGCCAGGAACTATTCTGAGACGAATCTTCTCGCTTTGTCTCCCCTCGTCCCGGTACTCCGGGGAGAGGGGCTGGGGGTGAGGGGTTTTGCAAGTTTCAGCCTCAATTTTTAGTAAGCTGCCAATACTCCATCCAGAATCTTGCACGCCGCATCAATATCCGCATCCGTCGTGATCACCGGCGGCGGCAGGAAACGAATGCGCGTGGGATTGTTGCCCGCTACGAAGCCCATCAAACCGGCATCATACATCGCGTGCACCATTTTGGTCGCTACCTCATTTGACCCGTCGCCGGGAGTAAATGCGACCATCATGCCAAGCCCATGGGGGCCGCTGATCTTGCCGGGATAACGTTTGCACAGCTCTTGCAATTTGTCAGCGAAAACTCGGTGCCGACGCAT
>JAYVHC010000005.1:0-4652 GCA_043771575.1 Planctomycetia bacterium | reverse complement strand
ATTCGGTGTGCGTTGGGGAAAACATTGGCTCGATGCCGTTGGCTATGCTGATTCGAATGGCTACTTCAACGCGGACAGCGATCGCCCACTCGCCTACCGATATCGAGACTATGTCGTCCGAAGCCTGAATCAAGACAAACCGTTCGATCGTTTCATTGTCGAACAAATCGCCGGTGACGAACTGGCGCAATTCGTACCAGGTCAAAGTGTTACACTTGAAATGGTTGAGCTCCTAGAGGCGACGCATTTTCTTCGCAATGGGCAGGATGGTTCTGGTGAGAGCGATGGCAACCCCGATGAGGTACGAGCGGACCGCTACTACGCGCTCGAATCTGTGATGCAGAACACGTCGTCCTCGTTGCTGGGATTGACGATCCAGTGCGCCAAGTGCCACGATCACAAATTCGAACCACTTTCTCAACTCGATTACTATCGTTGGCAAGCGGTCTTTTATCCGACCTTTAATATCGAAAAATGGGTCATGCCCAATGATCGATTCGTCTATGCGCCACTGCCCAATGAACAACAACTCTGGGAACAGCAGAATCAAGATGCGAATCAGCAGGTTAATTCGCTTCGAACGGAGCTCGCGGAGTGGTTGAAAGTCCATCGAGTCCGTGGCGATGTACTATTTGAAGACCGTTTCGATTCAGATTCGGCGCGAGTCGCTAATCAGTGGAGTGAGACTGCTCCAGGCGACGATTCACCCGGCGGCAGCGTAGCGGTGGAACTGGATTCCGAAAGACCTCCGGCCGCTAGGATCAAGAGTGGAAGTTTGTGGGTGATCGAGGGCGGCACCCAAGGGGACAGTTGGCTGTCCACGAAATCCGAATTCGATTGGACGCCGAATCATGTTGGCGACGCTATCCAAGTGACCTTTGATCTTGTCGACAACAAACTGCTCGACGGTCAAGCCGCGCTCCGCATTGGGTACTTCATCGCGTTGCATGATTTTGACGATAATAGCAGTGAACCGGGTGGAAACCTCTTGATCGACGGCAATCCGACTGAGGGTACTTCGATCCATCTCGACTATCCGGGAACCGACAGCCGCTCGCTCGGAACACTCGGAACCACTGGCTATTCTCCGGGGCAAAACTATGGCGTTCGCGTCACTAACATTGGCCATGACAAAGTTCGCGTCGAACAGTTGGTGAATTCGTTCCCCGACGAGAAACCGATCGAAATCAGTAGCGTCGATTTGCCTGACGGTGGTTTCGGCTTCGAGTATTGCTGTGGTCGCAGCTTTATCGTGGACAATGTTTTAATTGAGAGTCTGCCCGCTTCAACGACTGAAAATTCGTCAGTTGCAGAGTTAAAAAAACGGCAAAACGAGCTGGCACAAGCCATTCAACGACAAAAGGAACTCGCTGATAATCGTCCTGGAAAAATCGCTTGGAGCGGCGATATGGCGAGTGAGCTCCCTGAGGTGCATTTGCTGACTCGCGGCAATTATTCAGCCCAGGCTGAGATCGTAGAACCCGGCGCGTTTTCAGTTTTGGCGGACGAGGCCAACCAATACGCAGTAAAGTCGACGCCTGCGAGCGGGCGATCAACCGGACGCAGGTTAGCGTGGGCTGAGTGGATCACACATCGCGAGTCGAAAGCCGCTGCGTTAATGGCACGCGTGCAAGTCAACCGGCTCTGGCAACAGTACTTTGGTAAAGGGATCGTAACCACACCGGAAAACTTTGGCATCAGCGGAGCCCCACCGTCGCATCCGGAGTTGCTGGATTGGCTTGCATCAGAATTGATTCGCAGTGGTTGGAACATGAAGGCCATCCATCGGCTCGTTCTGAATTCGGCAACGTACCGACGCTCAAGTCAACTGCAAGAAGAGGCCTTCGAGGCCGACCAAAGCAATCGACTGTTGTGGCGATTTGCACCCAGAAGACTGGAAGCTGAAGCGATTCGAGACCAGATGCTTGCCACCAGCGGAGAATTAAACTTAAAACTGGGCGGTCCCTCCATCGCCACCAAACGGCTTGAGAGTGGCGAGGTCATGGCACCGGAAGACACGCTTGATGCGGATCGGCGTTCGTTGTACCTCAATCAAAAGCGAACGCAAGTTGTCAGTTTTTTGACCGTCTTCGATGCACCCTCGATTGTGTTCAACTCGGTTCGCCGCAATACCTCTACGATGTCGCTGCAGTCGCTGACTCTATTGAATTCGGATTTCTCGGTAAGGCGTGCAAAGGCGACCGCATCTCGCCTGCAGGGTTTAACGATGGATGATCGCAATCGACTTAAACTGGCCTTTCAGCTGTTTTACTGTCGCGAGCCCAACGCCACAGAGCTGACCGAATCGACGCGGTTTCTCGATGAGCAGTCGAAGCTATACTCAGTGCGTCCCGACGCTCGAGACCAAGCCTGGCGGGACCTTTGCCAGTCACTGATGGCCAGCAGCGAGTTCCTCTATGTTGAATGACTTTGGAGCCAGATCGTAATGACATTCACAAACATGAATGCATCGCAACTCTTGAGGCGTGCCTTTTTGAGCCAGTACGCAGGCAGTCTCGGTGGACTTGCATTGGCTCAACTTTTGCAAACCGAGCGCGGATTGGTACATGGTGGGGGAGTAGACCAAAAGCCAAGCACGGCAAGTGCGAAGTCCATCATTTGCTTGTTTCAACATGGCGGGCCAAGTCAAATGGATTTGTTTGATCCTAAGCCCGAGTTGACCAAATGGCATGGAAAGCCCTACCCGGGTGGAAATCTCGAAGTCCATTTTGATAAGCAAATGGGGAATGTGCTCGGCAGCCCATTTGGTTTCACCAAGCATGGACAATGCGGCATGGAATTGTGTGAGCTGTTGCCACATACTTCCAGGATTGTCGACGATATCACGTTGGTGCGATCGATGAACACCGAATCGGTAGACCATGAGTCGGCGCTGCGGTTGATTCACACAGGGCGATTCTTAGCTGGCATGCCCGTCATGGGATCGTGGATTGTCTATGCGTTGGGAACCGACAACGCAAACTTGCCTGCTTATGTTGTGTTGGGGGATCCTGGAGGATTGCCCGTCGATGGCGAGCGTAATTGGTCATCGGGCTGGCTGCCAGCGGTGTACCAAGGAACGATGTTCCGCTCGGGGAAATCACCCGTCCTGCACTTGGAAACGCCCAGCGGAATAGTTGAGCCAGCGCGACGCAATCAACTCAAGTTCCTTGAGGATTTGAATCGTCAATTTCTGAAGCAGCATCCCGAAAGTTCTGAACTGGCGGCACGCATCGAGAACTTTGAGACCGCCGCGCGGATGCAAACCACCGTGCCAAAGATTCTGGACTTGTCGACAGAAACCGAATCGACACGAGAACTCTATGGCTTAAATCGGCCGGAAACAAGAGAGTATGGAACACGCTGCTTGCTGGCTCGTCGATTGATTGAACTAGGAGTTCGATTTGTCCAAATTTTTCTCAATGGCCAACCCTGGGACACGCATAGCAAGAACGCTGAAAGTCTTAAGGGTTTATGTGCTAGGACCGATCAACCGAGCGCGGCTTTGGTCCAAGATTTAAAACAACGCGGACTGTTGGATTCGACCATTGTATTATGGACCGGCGAGTTCGGGCGCTTGCCAGTATCTCAAGGGACCGACGGACGCGATCACAATCGACACGCCTTTTCATTGTGGCTCGCAGGCGGTGGATTTCGACAAGGATACACCCATGGAGCCACCGATGACTTCGGTTACAAGTCGGTAGAGAATGTAGTCACGGTTCACGACCTTCAGGCAACCCTGCTCGACGCTCTCGGCATTGACCATCGCCAGCTCACTTACCCGCACGACGGCCGCGAAACCAGTTTGACCGACGCGGAAGTCACCAAAGCACGCGTCATTCGTGAGCTGCTGGCTTAACTACTAAAGTTGTTTCCAAAATGACCGCTTAATCATTCTGCCCAGCACAGTCGAACTCAAAGCCGCGGCCATCAGCAAAAAACTTGTCGGCTCGGGGACGGCAGACAAATTGGATTGAAGCGTAACAGAGCCCAACCTGATGTCAGCCGCAGCGCTCGTCGTGTCGTCACCAAGGAATATATAGTTGGCTAACGTGTAGGGAATTCCGCCGAATTGGGTGTAATCGCGAACTGCACCCGAGAGCAACCTCCCGGAGTCATCGAGCAATGTATACGTATCGTTGACAATTTGAACGCGATAATTGCGAAGCCCGCTCGTAGTGGTGGTCGCTCCCTCTCCATGAGTGAAAATGGGAGAGGATTGCTGAGCCCAAATTTCATTTCCCCAAAAACCCAGTTCGATCCCCCGTTTATCACTACCGAGGAGAATGACAGAAAACCCAGCCCGATCATTATTGGCATGTGTTTCGCCAACTACGGATAACTGAAATGCAAGCTCAAAGCCATGGCTGCGATCGAGACTTGGAAATGCCGCGTTCTTGAATCCGACCAAGGGTATGTGATTGCTATAACCAGCCTTCGTTGCCGTACTGGTAGCTAGCCGAACGCCACCCGCAGTCGCGGTTTGTGTAAACGCGTTATCGGCTGCAAAAAAAAACCAAGGTTGATCAGCCGGCAATCCGATTCCGTCGTACAACGTAATGAAATCCGCTTGCACCCGATCCATGTTTACTACCAACAGCAGGCAAACCGCACAAGTTGTCTTCACAGTTAGCTTTAGCATGTCAAAC
>JAYVHC010000004.1:0-3396 GCA_043771575.1 Planctomycetia bacterium | reverse complement strand
GTTTGACATGGCAGCTTCCTTGCTGAGGTGATGTGCGTGAACAACACGATCCTCGCAGGAATGCTGCTTTTTGGAAACTTAACTTAGCGGTATTGGGCTAAAGCAGGCAATCCACGTCAGTAATACTAAGAAGGAGGCTTTGGCTTAGTCCTGATGGAGCAAGAAGCAGAGATGGGTTGCATACCGATTGCGACAGGGCTCACTTGCAAAGCAAAAACTAAAGGCGGACACTTAGAGCTAGTAGCTAGTGGGGTGGGTCGAGGTGCGAGACCCACCATTGAACAACTGCCGGGCTGGTCTTTTGAAGATAGACACTTTTAGAAAACACTATCACCCCAAAACACGGTGGGTTTCGTTCCTCAACCCACCCTACCACGGCAAAAACACTAGCTATCAGCTAGCGGTTTTTTCTTCTCGGTGATGACCTCGCTCTCAGCGGCTTTCTCTGCGTTCAATTGAATGTACTCTTTCCATTCGTCTGGAACGTTATCCTCATGGAAGATCGCTTCCACCGGGCACTCCGGAACGCATGCTTCGCAGTCAATGCACTCTTCGGGGTGGATGTACAACATCTTTTCACCCTCGTAGAAGCACTCTACCGGACATACTACGACACAGTCTGTATAACGACATCCAACGCACGGTTGAGTGACCACGTGAGTCATTGCAGCAAAACCTTTCTAGGATTCAATATTCAGTACACCAAAGATCACAGAATGGCCCACGCGCGAGCCTGCTAATCGAATATGCTAGGACTGTAACAATTTGTCCAGGCATGTTAGGCATCAGCTTTCACGCTGTCAAGCTAGCCCATTTTCCCAAGTCGCCCCTGAATTCGCCCCCCATTCGTGAGGTTTAGTCAGTTCGCGGGATGGTGTTGAAAATACGGTCCCCCGCATCACCCAAACCAGGCACAATGAATTTCTTCTCGTTTAGCTCGGGATCTATCGCACAAACGTACACGCTAACTTGCGGAAACTCTCGCTGAAGTCGCTCAATTCCTGGCCTAGACGCGATAATACTGAGGACTCGAACGTCTGGGCAGCCCCATCGATGTAGAGCTTCGATGGCCGACACCACACTCCCGCCAGTCGCCAGCATGGGATCGATCACGAACCCCATATCGCTTGCCCCGCCCGTCTCAAGCTTACAGTAGTATTCGACGGGCAAAGCCGTCTTTTCGTCACGATACATCCCCAAGTGCCAGACGGCCGCCTCAGGCAGCAAATGTTGCAGCGGCTCGATCATCCCCAGCCCAGCGCGCAAAATCGGCACCAACGCAATTTTCGGAATTAGCTCTGCTCCATCCATCGCTGTGATCGGCGTCTCAATCCGTTTAGTCTTTAGCGGCAGATCTGCAGTTGCCGCGAATGCCAAGAGCGTCGCCAGCCGGTACGTCTGCTGTCGGAACAGAGACGATGGCGTGTGCTTGTCTCGCAGGATCGTCAAATGATGGCTAACCAATGGATGCGTCAGTTCAACAACACCAGCCACGGTTACCTCACTAGAAAAAAATTAAAGGATCGCTGGTATTCGCATAAATCCGCTGTGAATGACGTTCATCATCGTACAAGTCCGGTCGTGCCACCAAAAGGGGACGGCATCGGTACGACAGTGTTGGATCAAAGAGTCTCCAGTATCCACAACTACCAAACATCTGCACACGATGCTGTACCGTCTGGTTTTTTGTCCGAGACCAGTTTACGCTTAGACTTCTGCGCAAAAGCGTCCGGAGCACCGCCGCGACCTCAATTCTGCTCGAAAGGAATCTTATATGGCGTCGCGCAAGTCAAAAGCAAAAAACCGTACTCGTTCGCGTACTAATCCGCGGCCAGAGCCGCGGAGCGCTATTCCTCCGCGTTCACTTCCTCAACGTGCAGCGGGCTCCGCCGAGGGCAATTCGATCGAAGCCAATGCTGCCGCGATGAAACCCAAGCCGGGTGCGGGTGAACGAGTGGAAGACATCGCGGTATTTGCCAATACGGGCCGAGAGCAACTTTCGGACGAGCTCAAGTTGGAATGCACGTCAGCGATGGAAGCCCTCGAGCTGACCTACGAAGGCAAATTCGCTGAGGCTAATGATCGCCTTAAGCCTATCGCGCGCAGTAGTCCCTATGCAGATTGGCGATTGTTTGTCCGCGGCCTGAATGGATTCTATGGGGGCGATTTTGAAGCCGCTCGGCAAAGTTGGCAGCGTCTGGACGCGACGCGTCGGCCTGCCCGAATCGCTTCTACACTGTGGAAGGCGGTGCAGAACGAACCGCTCGGCGAACTTCCACAGCGGCCCAAACGCCTGATTGAATGCGCCCAGGCGCTCCTCCACCGGCCCAGTGTGATCGCGGCCGCCAAACAAATCGCTTCGGTCAAACATCGCGATCCCGACGTTAAGTTCACTGCCTCTCAAGTCGCCATGTTGACCAACTTTCGCGATGATTTTCGCAAAGTCGATAAAGACTTCGTAGCCCATTTTTCTCAGGCTTGCGTGTACTTGTCGTGTACTCAAGAGACCCCCGATAGCTTCCTGTTGCTCAAGAAGTCCGTGCCTGGACCGCCGCATGATCCGAGTTGGAACTTGCAGCAGTTCCACTTCATGCAAAGTTTTGAGGATGTTCAAGAGGATCTACGCGAGACGGTTAACGCATACATCGCATCGGACCTTCCGAAGATCGCGAACATGGCGGGTGAACTGAAAAAGGCAGTCATAAGTTGCCTGCAACTCGCTCTCGCTCGGGTTGAGTTCAATGACGCACAAGATGTTGGATTTCCATTTTCATTCTCGTTCGAACCCCCCGATTACAAATCCATAGAATCGCAACTTCTCACTGCGCTGAAGGCCTATGCTACCCACCGTGCGGCACATGACTTCCTTATCCAAGTACTGGAAAAGCAGCTCGCGTCGCGACGGATTACGAAAGCTCAGTCCACTGCGATCGAAAAGCGTCTTATTAGTGCTAAGGAAGCTCTTGTTGCCGCATTTCCGAATGAAATTGAAACGTCACTGTTCCTCGTCGATTTTTATTTTGGCGAAGACGAAATCGACAAAGCTAACAAGTTGGTCGCAAAACTGAGCAGTTTGCGACTGGATGCACCCATGGCCAAAGCGCTGCCGTGGAAAGTCAAGTTGCGAGAAGCGATGAGTTTGAGCCGCACAAAAACCGGACTGCCAGCGGCGCGCTTGGCGCTAGATGCGGCAGAGTCGGTTTGGCCAGCTTGGCTGAGCCGCGATTGGCTCTTGTTTCTGCGGGCTGCATTAGAATTAAGGCTTGGAAATCAAGATCAGTTTGAATCCCTCGACCAGGCAGCTCGAGTCGCTTGTGGTGCCAGCCAGGTAGTCGGTGACTTGATGACCTTCGCCGCTTTGCAACAAATGAACCTTCCAGGCCCTGTGTTAAAACC
>JAYVHC010000003.1:0-2331 GCA_043771575.1 Planctomycetia bacterium | reverse complement strand
TATGACCAAAACCAGCCGAGTTTGCCACAGGTAACGCGGCCGATTCCGGATCTAATGCCATTAATTTCAACTGCGATGTTGCAATCGTCGGTCACGCTTCCTGGACTCCGGCGCTTAGATGGCAAGACAGAAATCTGGATGAGTCGATTTGCTGAGAACCTTTATGGAAAAATCCCAGTTAATTCAATTCGGCTCAAGTCGCCAGAAGCACTTGAGCGAGACCTGCTTGTTGACCAACAGCATCCCCCACTGACCTTAAGTGCTGCAATCGCTGTCGCGTTGAGCGAAGAAGGAGTCTTTGAATCTGTTGGGGGAAGCATCATCGAAATTACGCTTGAGGGCGCCGCCGCTCGGTTTGCCAAGTTTCCCGTCGTGGCAGGTTGTTTAATTCCGGTGGGAGAGGTCCAGCCAGCCGGGGTAGATCCACTATCGGCTCTTGTACTTCGAATAGACATTGAACCCAAGTGGGTGCAGCACAAGTACTTTTTTGAGTTCATCCGCGAATAACGTGCGCATGCGAGGCTGACTTTGAGTAGGTTGGTCGCTCCTGCCAAGCTTGTGGTACCACACAAGTATTTTCATAGGAGGAGCGACCCACTAAAAACACATTGGTTTTAGGTGGGAGTACGCTAAAAATCGATGAACCTTTTTTGAGCAGTTTTGACTGGGAAATTTCAGAGAAATCGGCATACAGTCTCAGTCCACACCTAGCTTGGCTAGCAACAAAGAAAGGTAGCTTCGCGGTTGAATCTGAGTTAAGCCGAGGGACAGCGATAGGGTTTCGATGCGCGAGCGAGCTTCATCGAGCATGGCAATGTCTACGACGATGAGCTCGATTTCTGCAAAAGAGCCCAAACTTGCCACTTCATCGAGCGCTACAGTAAATGGCTGCTGGTTGGAAAAAGTAAGCGAAAACACACGCCGCGTTTTTCGAACTTCTGGCTTGGGCTGAAAACCAAGGTACTGCATCATTTCGAGCCACTGCGGAATATCAGCGTGACGGATCGGCAGTTCGATTTCGGGCCGCGTCTTTACGTTACCTGGCAATCGTTTACCCTTATAGGTAACGCATGCTTCCGAATTGTATTGTCGCAGCCGGAACGCTTCGTCAGTAATCCGAAAGTCGCGGCAGGGATGTGCCAAATACGTGTCGATATGCAGCTCGGTGTTCATCTCCTTCGCGTCGAGTTCGGCGAGCCGCTGTAGCAGTAGCTCATTATCCGACACGATGAATTTTTGTTCGACTTCCCATGGTCCGGCCATCAATCAACCTCAACTGTAAGCTACCCAATGTCCTCACCATCTAACGCCGCCTCGTCGCTCAATACGCTGCTCTTTTTTGGCGGCTTGATGCTGCTCGGAACGTTGGTGCTCGTCTGGCTCGGTACACCGGTCGCGACGCCTTTAGCAGGGCAACCGATGCCGACGCTGGATTTGAAACCGCTGCTTAACTCCGAGGTTGCTCCATCGGTGGAGGATCTCCGCGGGAAACTTGTTTTACTCCATTTCTGGGGCACATGGTGTCCGCCTTGTCAGCGTGAGTTTCCCGAGTTCGCTAAATTGGCAAAAAAATTCGAGAGCGACTCGAGAATCAGCATTATATCGGTTTCTTGCTCGGGCGGTCCCGAGTACAACTTGGATGAACTGAAAGCTGAAACTGAGAGCTTCCTCAGCGCTTCTGCACCCAATATGGCGACGTATTGCGACCCAGTTGCCATGACTCGAACGCAATTCGCGATGCTATTCGATGGCGGCACGTTTAGCTATCCAACTACGGTACTCGTCGATGCCGAAGGGAAGATCGCCAAAGTACTCGGTGGTTACCGTGAGGGTGAAATGCAGAAGCTCCAAAAGCAAATCGAAACGATGCTGGGAGCACGGGTGTTCTCGCCCGCTGAACCTGCCACTTAGGTCTACATCGGCGGACTGGGCTTTACTAGACATTCGCTGCAATCCATAAATTGATTAGAACTCAGGATTTCGATGACGACTTTTCGATGTTCCGAACTCATTGAGTGTTTTGGTGACGATAGCCCGGAAGTGCGTACCGCAGCGCTCACTGCGTTGTGCGATGGCTACGCCAATGATCCTGGAATCCTTCCAGCGATACTAAAAGCATGGGACCGTTTTGGCATTGCCCAAGCATTTGCGGACTTCGCGATGCTTTCTTTTCTACCTACCGAAGCGGATTTCGTGCCCGAGGTTTGCGAGCGAGCCGCCAGGATGGTTGAAGGCCGACCGCTGACCGATCCCATTACTCGAGCTGCTGGCAAATTGCTTGAGCAGCAAATGCATTTGCCTGCCGCGTCCCTCAAACCCCGTATGACGCTT
>JAYVHC010000002.1:0-5403 GCA_043771575.1 Planctomycetia bacterium | reverse complement strand
GAACTCAAGTCACGCTGGTCTTATCTCGATCTCAACAATGTCGGGGCGGGCCAATACAACGACCTCACAGCTGGCCTCAATTGGTACTGGAGCGATCGCACACGAGTCATGTTTGATTGGATCCATCCCTTTACCAGTACCGACACAACATTCGGTTCGACGCAATCTGATCTTCTGGCGATGCGTTTCGATTTCAGCTGGTAATTCGCTTGGCGAGCCAACAAAGCCTTCGCGGCAACCAGTGTACACGCGAAAGTTTGTTTAAATCGGAAATGGCAGCGGTTCACCGAGTACGCCAGCGACAAGATTGCGAGCCGATCGTTCAGCCATGGCATTGCGCGCCGTAATCGTCGCGCTGCCGATGTGAGGCACAATCAAGCAATTCGGAAGCTCGCGAAGGGGGCTATCCGCTGGCAACGGTTCGGGTTCGCAAACATCTAAACCAGCTGCGAAGATTCTCCGCATGCGCAGCGCCTCATACAGAGCAACTTGGTCCAACACTTCACCGCGTGCGGTATTGATCAGAATCGCAGTCTGCTTCATCAGGTTGAACTCGGACGTTCCGATCAGTCTTCGCGTTTCATCAGTCAGTGGCACATGCAGACTGATAAAATCACTTTCTCGCAAAAGTTCATTCAGCGGAACATGCCGCGCGCCAAATTTTTGATCAAACTCGGGCTTCGTACTCCGCGCGTCATATAAAACCTTCATTCCCCATCCACCTTGCAGGCGCTGCGCAACCGCTGCACCAATTCGACCAAGCCCAACAATTCCTAGTGTTTTGCCAGCTAAGTCAAGCCCCATCCAGCCTAACGGCTCCCAAGTTTTCCATTCAAGGGCCTTCACCGCTTGCCAGCCTTCCGGCAATCGACGCGCCGCAGCCAGCAACAATGCAACTGCGATATCGGCAGTAGCTTCCGTCAATACGCCAGGCGTATTGCCGACAGCAATGCCGCGCCGGCGAGCCTCCGCGATGTCAATGTTATTGTAGCCGACTGCAAAATTACTAACCACTTTCAAACCCGTTCCAGCGGCATCGAACACCGTCGCGTCCATTCGATCGCTGAGTAGACTCAGCACCCCCGCGCATCCCTCAACTCCTGCCAACAATTCAGCCTGTGTCGGCGGCAAGGCACCTTCATGCAGTCGCACAGAAGCATGTTCAGCAATCAATTGAAAAGCTACATCGGGAATTCGACGCGCAATAAAGACAACAGGTCGAGGCATATTGTTCCCATTTACAGCGGGTGTATTTTATAACGGATGATTGAAAGCGTAGTGAACTTTAAGCACTCAGGCGGAGTGCCTGCCCCTTAATGGAGCAAAGGTTAGCAGTTTCAATCGAGAATTCAATACAGACATCGCGCAGGTAAACGCAAACATTCTGGGCGGACACCCCCTCTGGATACTTTGAGCAGAAGACGGGGCTCGCTCGGCTCGCTCTACTCGCCTGTGCTCCACGTTGTGTACAATCTATCGATAACAGTCGTGCATTCGCTTTTTCCATTTTTTCGAGACTGAGTATGAATATCCGAGCCGCAGCGTGCTCTTTGACATTGCTAGTGTGGGGATGCATGTCTCCTGGACCTCTGTACCTGCACGCTCAGGAGAAGAGTCCGTCGGACAACTCGGTCGAAGTGAAGTCGAATGACCAGCCTGCGACAAGCGACGCGGCAGTTGAAGTTGACCTGCCCACGGTGGCAGAAGCCAGTAAGTTCCAAGCCACCGCTAACGGAACAGAAGTCGAAGCGCTATTACGACGACTTGCAAGTGTTTGGAAGGATTCAGAACTTACCACTATTGGACGCACCGTAGAAGGTCGACCGCTGTGGGCTCTAGTCGTCGAACCGAAGGTCAAGAGCGAGACAAAACCGCTGACAGTGCTAGTTCTCGGCGGTATTCACTCTGGTGAATGCGATGGTAAGGAAGCCATGTTGGCCCTCGCGCGCGATATGGCCTGTGGAAGGCAAGAGAAGTGGTGGCAGAGCTTGCGTTTGATATTCGTGCCCAACTTTAACGCTGACGGCAACGAACGTCGCGGCGCATTGCATCGCCCTGGCCAAGCTGGACCTGACGCGGGAATGGGTCTACGTGAAAACGCGCAGGGGCTGGATCTCAATCGTGACTTCATCAAACTCGAAACGCCGGAAGTCAGTTCTTTGGTAGCGGCGTTCAATCGTTTCGATGTAGATATATTCGTCGATATGCACACCACTAATGGTTCATTGCATCGTTACGACATGACGTATGATATTCCGCACAATCCTTCGGCACCGCAAGCGATTGATCGCTGGCTGCGCGGTAAAATGATGCCAACATTGTCCGAGCGCATGGAGGAACTTGGCTTTGGTTCATACTATTATGGCAACTTCGACGCCGAGCACCGACGCTGGGAAACTTATGGGCATGAACCTCGCTACAGCATCGAGTACATGGGTTTGCGAGGACGTATCGGTATCTTAGTGGAGTCGTATTCGTACGCTAGTTACCAGCGGCGCATTGACGCTTCGTACGCATTTGTCCGCGAGCTACTATTCAGTTTGGCGGAGCAGCAGAGTGAAGTGCGGCGACTCATTGAACAGTCGACAGCAGCTCCGCACGTGGGACAGTTGTTAGCGCTCAATGCAAAGTTAGCTCCCGCGGGTGATGTGGTAAACATTCAAGGCTTTCAGCAAGCCGACGGTGCGCCACCGAAAGGTCCCTATGGCGCAGAATCCGCCGCCAATCTCACGGCAAAAGATTACACAGTACAACTCTGGAATCGGGCTGAAGCCACCAACTCGGTTACTTTGCCGCATGCGTACGCGATCGGCGAGCAATACGCGTGGGCCGTTAGTCATTTGGCACGGCATGGCGTTCAAATCAAGCGACTGAAGAGTGAAACGAAGACAAAGACTGAGCGTTATGACGTCTTCAGCGCCAAACGCTTGAACAATTTTCAGGGTCACGCGTTAATGGATGTCGATACGAAAGTGACCGCTACGGAAGTGACACTGCCAGCGGGCACTTTCATCGTCGAAGCGACGCAGCCGCTCGGATTGTTGGCAGCTCATATACTCGAGCCCGAGGCCGATGATAGTTTTACAGTTTGGAATTTTTTTGATCCAGATATTGTCGTCGGCCAGCCTTTTCCGGTGCAACGCATTGTTCAAGAGCTGGTCGCGGACGCGATGTCAACCGTCGACGAAGTTCCCGCGACTGAAGCGATCACGCTCGAGCATCTATACGCGCCGGGCGGCACTGTCGAATACAGTGGCGGTATGGTTCGCGGTTCGACTTGGATCGGAAAGACGGCCGAGTACACGATTCGGCGCGATGATGCGACCTTCGCAGTCGATGCTGCGACCGGCGCCATGCGACCCATTGAGGAACTGCGCACGTTGGCTCAGAAACTGGGTTCGCTGGCCGCGTTCAATGTTGAACAAGCTCGAAACGCAGCCACTCTTAAGTCGTTTTCGCCGGATCGCAGGCACGCCCTCGTCCCGCATCGACGCGATTTATATTACTTCGACGCTGAAAGTGGTGCCGCACGGCAATTGACACACTCCGAGACCGATGACGAGGAATTCGCCGAGCTTAGCCCGGATGGAAAACATGTTGCGTTTTTGCGAGATAGCAATTTGTGGATAGTAGCCACTGAGTCAACGGAGTTGAAACAACTGACAAAGGATGGCACTGAAGACTTGCGCAACGGGAAACTCGATTGGGTTTACCAAGAGGAATTGTATGGTCGTGGCAATTTTAAGGCCTATTGGTGGAGCCCAGACGCTCGACAGATTGCGTTTTTGCAGTTGGATCAGACGCCCGTTCTGCATTATCAAGTCTCGGATAGCATTAGTTTTCGTCAGCAGTTGGAAGACACTCGGTATCCGAAAGCGGGTGATCCGTTGCCGATTGCGAAGATGTGGATCGTGGATATCACCACAGGCGCATTACAACAGGTGGATCTATCGGCCTTCGCCGAAGCCGATCGACTCATCGCGCGTGTGACTTGGTCGCCGACCAACGAACTGTGGTTGCAAGTTTTCAATCGTGTGCAGAACAAGCAGTCGCTTGTTCGCGTCGATCGCGATTCTGGCAAATCGGCTACGCTATTCACTGAATCGACCAACGGCTGGATCGAGGTCCTCGGCACACCTGAGTTTCTAACCAGCGGTAACTTCCTGTGGCTCAGCGATCTGCCCGACGGTCGACGGCATCTGTATCGCGTTTCTTCGACATCAGGCCAACGCACTCCGCTGACCAGCGGCGATTGGGATGTGGAGAGCTTGCTGAGTGTATCTAGCGACGAGTCGACTGCGTTCGTCAATGGAAACATTTCACATCCCACCGAATCGCAATTGATCGCCGTCGACTTGCAGCGGGCGAGTGTCCACCCATTGACTGCAGCGCCTGGCACTCACCGCGCGACCGTCGACGCATCGGGGACGTACTTTATCGACGTTTTCAGTAACTTGACGACGCCGCCCGTCGCCAGCCTGCATACCATTGATGGACAACCGTTGCGAGTCATCGAAGCGCCCATTTCGGATCGCTACAAGTATGTCAATACTCGGCCACCTATGCCGATAACGATTAAGGCACGCGACGGACTAGAACTCCAAGCTCTGGTGATGTTGCCCAACGACACAGATATGCAGAAACCCTTAAAGAAACTGCCGGTAGTGTTTCATGTTTATGGTGGGCCGCAAGCTCCGACCGTGAAGAATGCTTGGTCCGGGGGCAACTATTGGTGGCATCAAATGCTGTGTCAGAAAGGGTTCGCAGTCGTGCTGTGCGACAATCGTTCCGCTCGCGGACGCGGCATCAAGGACACATGGTCGATACGCAAAGATCTCGGTCGCGTCGAAATGCGTGACTTGGAGGATGCTGTGAAATGGGTCGGCGAACAACCATGGGCGGATAGCGAACGCATTGGTCTGTGGGGCTGGAGCTATGGTGGCTATTTTACTTCCTACGCACTGACACACAGCAAACTGTTCCGCGCCGGCATTGCAGGCGCACCGGTCACGGACTGGCGCAATTACGATGCAATCTACACGGAACGTTATATGGACCTGCCGAAGGATAACTACGAAGGTTATAAGTCAAGTTCGGTGGTGGAAAGTGCGGGGGACTTGCACGGGCGCTTGTTACTGATCCACGGCGAGCGGGATGAAAACGTCCATTTGAGCAACACGTTGCAGTTGGCTGACGCATTACAGAATGCAGGCAAACAGTTCGATTTGATGGTTTATCCCAAGAATCGACACGGCGTGGCTGACCCGCAGCAACGCGCTCACATGCAGCAGCTGATGACGGAGTTTTGGATTCGAAACCTAATGGAACCCTAAAACCGAATCTGAACAAAGCACTCGTGCTCTGTCTAGATTACATTTTAGCTTCAAATGGCACGCCCTGCGT
>JAYVHC010000001.1:0-5915 GCA_043771575.1 Planctomycetia bacterium | reverse complement strand
TTACTGCCCGCCATCGATATTAAAGCTGGGCGGCAAGGATAACTTGATGATATGGGATGCCGATAACCTCAACGCACTCGAACCATTGACTGGCAAAGTTGTCTGGTCTAAGGCGTTGAAACCCAGGTACGGTATGTCGATTGCTTCACCAAGGCTCTCCGGCAATCTTTTATTCGCTAGTGGAATCGGCGAAGTCTGCGGAGTATTTCCCATCGATCAGCGCGGACTTCCGGGCGATTCGCTGTGGGCGGGCAAGCCGAAGGTTGGCGTATATTGTGCGAACAGCACTCCGATGTTGGATGGCGACTTGGTTTACGGCAGCGATTGTGGCAGCGGGATGATGATCGCTGCGAACTTACGCGACGGTACCCGATTATGGGAGACTTTTAAACCGACTACTGGGGGCGACAGGCGTGCATCTCATGGGACGGTGTTCATTATGAAACATGAAGATCGTTACATCTTGTTTTCAGAAACCGGCGATTTGGTGTTCGCAAAGCTGACTCCACAAGCGTACGAAGAACAGTCTCGCATGCATGTGCTCGACCCGACCAGCGAATGTTTTGGGCGATCGGTTGTTTGGAGTCATCCTGCGTTAGCCAACCGCAAGTTGTTTGCGCGGAATGACCGCGAAATCGTGTGTGTCGATTTGTCTGCGAGGAACTAAGGATGTTATTAGGTTTTGAGTGCGATCAAGACCCAACCGGTTGGCTGGCCGGACTGGCAGTTTGGACGACGGGCGCTGCGGCAGTTTGTTTGCTAGCGGTGGCTGACGTTGAACCGACGCTATTGCATTGGCAAGTGCTCGCGCTGGCGGTGGCTGTATCGTTGGTCTCGTTGGGTTTGAGTTTGCCAGCGTTGTTGTCACACTGTTCAAAGCGAATTTGGCTGGTGCATGCAGTGTGGATGCTGGCGTTTTTCGCGCAGATCAATTGGGCTGGCTTTCTTGCGGCTCGATCGGCTAACGGGACGATCGCTGCGGAAGCAATGTTGATTTGCCTCGGGCCAGAGGCCTGGTTGTTGATCGTGTTTGTTGCACGAGGCCAATTGCCATGGCTGCCGCAACTTTTTACAGGTAACTCGATCGTAATTTTCGCTGATGCCGAAGAATCGAAGGCTGTGAATAGTCTCTTGGTTCAATCAGATTGGGAGACTCACCAAGGCGAGCAGCAGCTTGAGTTTTACCGGGAGGGCGAGACTCCCGCCGAACCCAGTCCAAGTTCGGTAGAGGCCTCACCCTCCCTTGGCAACACACGGCCCGGTGACCCATGTGAGAAACCGGATGACATTCGTCGCGAGTTCGTGGATGGTATCGATGAAAATGGAATGCGTTATTTGTCGGGCTCGGTTCGGGTGCCGTTTGAGGCACCACAGCGTACAGCAGGGTTTGTGCTCAGTTTTTGTCCGGCACTTGAGGGAACGGCGATAGTTGAGCTGGAATGCGATTCCGAGGATGTAACGGCCAACGTCGCGCATGCGACCGAAATTGGGGCGCGCATTACGGTCCGGCGCGCGACCGTTGGGCAGTCGGCGATGGCAATTATTGATTGGTACGCAACTGCCACGTCGAATTCGCGAGAGCAGCAGTCTGTGAATTTGCCGTGATCTTATCTCTCTTCATCAGCGCTTACACCAACGCGCACCCATTTTTTCCCAATCAAAAAGACGGAGCGTCGTGGCAAACGCAATTCCTATGCAAAAGTTCGTGCTCACCCTTTCGATGCTGCTAACCTGCCTCACGTTGCAAGCGGCTGACCGACCCAACGTGTTGTTCATCGCAGTCGATGACCTTCGACCGGAACTCGGCTGTTACGGCAACAATCTCGTCAGATCGCCCAACATCGATCGCATTGCGGCTCGCGGCATCGTGTTCAGCAAAGCGTACTGCCAGCAAGCGGTATGCAGTCCTTCGCGCACGGCGATCATGACCGGTCTGCGGCCAGACACGACGAAGGTGTGGGACTTGGTGACTCACTTCCGCGCAGCCCAGCCCGACTGCATTACGTTGCCGCAGCACTTCAAAGCCAACGGTTACCATTGTGCAGCTATCAACAAGGTGTATCACAAGGGTTTCGAGGATGGCCGATCGTGGAGCGAGCCGCACTGGTATTCCGTAGGTAAGGCAATTGATACAGACCTCGTCGATTACACCCAGCAGATCGTTACTAAGCATGCTGTCGACGTCGAAGAATTCATGTCGCCGCTTCCCAAAATAAATACCGACTCGAAACCTGGCCCAGCCTTTGAAGTCAGCCTCAAAGCGGAGGACAATCTGCCTGATGGTGCTGCCGCTGCAGAAGCGGTAAGGCGATTGGCCAAACTTAAAACGAAAGGCCAACCCTTCTTTCTCGCAGTGGGTTTCGCCAAGCCGCATTTACCATTCGTTGCACCTAAGAAATACTGGGACCTCTACGACGCGAATACAATCCCAGTTCCAACCATCGATCACTTACCTTCGGGAAGCCCATTGTTTGCTGGGCATGTCAACGGGGAGTTGCACAACTATCCTGGAGTTCCCAAGGGAAACCCCATCCCGGCCGAATTTGCCAAGACCCTTCGTCATGGCTATTACGCTTGTATTAGCTACACCGACGCGCAAATCGGTAAAGTGCTCGACGCGCTTGACGAGGAGGGACTGGCTGCTAGCACCATCATTGTTTTGTGGGGTGATCATGGTTGGCAACTAGGCGATCACGGACTGTGGCATAAACACACGAATTTTGAAATAGCCACCCGCGCGCCGCTATTGATCAGCGTTCCCCATTCACTTGGTAAGCAGAATGCTGGCAAGAAATGTGACGCTCCGGTTGAATTTGTTGACGTCTATCCAACGCTCGCCGAAATCTGCGGCTTGCCTGCACCGACAAGGGTCGACGGTAACAGCTTGCAGCATTTTCTCGACAATCCATCTGCACCGGCTACCGACGTAGCGATCAGCCAATATCCGCGCCGCGATACCGATACGGGCGCCGACATGATGGGCTATAGTATCCGCGACAGCCGCTGGCGAGCCACTTTCTGGCGCGATCGCAATGGACCGAAGATTTTTGTCACCGAATTGTATGACGAACAAAACGATCCGGCCGAGACCGTCAGTGTGGCGAACCTACCCGAGCACAAAACGTTGTTGGAATCCCTCGAAAAGTTTCTTCCGCCCGCCGGCTCTGCCGCGATCGACAAGAACCCACCCAAGAAAAACAAAGTTAAAAGCTAAACAGGACAATCGTAATGCTCGTCTCTCCTTGCTCTTGGTAACCCTTGAAGTGGTCTGGGGAAGAGGCAACGCAGTGATGCAGATTGAAGCTAAACTGGCTGCTTTAAGCGACTCTCGGCTTGAATGACCCACCACTTACCCACAATTCGACGCAGCAAAGCGAAAACGATGTCACTCCTTCGCGTTCTTATCCTGCTCAATGCAATACTAACTTTCTCAGACACTTCGTTCGCCACTGACGCCAGTCAACCCAATGTTGTCTTCATCCTGGCAGCCCAATCTATCGTCAAGTTCTTACCGTACTGCATACATCAATGGCAACGGATCGACCGAAATTCAAAATATGCAGAGTTTTCAAAGATTAATCACAGGAATAGTCTGCCAATTTTTTAAGCAAACCACTGCTCTAGCGAATTGACGCGGTATGCGAGCGGACGTAGTATCAGCACTTGTCACGCAGCGGTAATTCAGTTTTCACGCGTTTTCGCCGCAAAGAGTGACTTGTTTTAACGATATCGGACGGGAGTATTGGATTGGCCGCTACACCTTCGCGCAGTGGTGTTTTTCAAGTTGCGACGGACAAACGCTTGGAAGCCTTCAGCGAAAGCATCAGCTTCGATCATCGGCTATACTCCCACGACATTCGCGGCTCGATCGTGCACGCGCAAATGCTTTGCCGACAGGGGCTTGTAACTGCCGACGAAGCTCAGCGGATCGAATCTACGCTGTTGGAGATTCTGGCAACCATCGAGCGCGGCGAGATGCCATTTCGCCCGGAACTCGAAGACATTCACATGCACATCGAACAGGCACTCATCGAGCGGCTGGGCGATACAGGCCGAAAACTGCACACTGCTCGTAGCCGAAATGACCAAGTCAACACGGACGTCCGGCTGTGGACGCGCGACGCGCTGGATCGGATTGACGTACTTCTCAAGCAATTGCAACAAGCGTTTGTTAGCCGTTGCGACCGTGACCTAGACGTGATCCTACCGGCCTACACCCATTTGCAGCGTGCCCAGCCGGTCCTGGCACCACACTATTGGTTGGCGTACGTCGAAAAGTATGCTCGCGATCGACAGCGTTTGGCCGACTGTCGGAAACGAGTCAATATTTGCGGGCTCGGTGCGGCAGCATGTGCGGGCACGACTTTGCCCATCGATCGCCAATGGACCGCAGATCAGCTTGGGTTTGAAGGGGTCGCAGCGAACAGTCTGGATATCAGCAGTGATCGCGACTTTGTGATCGAGTCCGCTTTTGTGCTTGCCATGATCGCCGAGCACCTGAGCGGCTGGGCCGAAGAGTGGATTTTATGGTCTACGGTTGAATTCGGCTTTATCAAATTGCCGCATCAATTCTGCACAGGCTCGTCGATCATGCCCCAGAAAGTGAATCCCGATACGCTTGAACTGACTCGCGGCAAGACGGCTCGAGTGATTGGCAATTTGCAGACCTTGTTGATTCTCGTAAAGGGTTTGCCCCTAGCCTACAACCGCGACCTGCAAGAAGATAAGCCGCCCCTTTTTGATTCTTTCGAAACGGTTGCGGCCTGCCTCGAATTGGCGATTCCGATCGTCGAGCAATCCGAACTGAGGCGCGAATCGATCGCCTCGCGGCTGGATCAGGGATACCTGGACGCGACCACCTTAATGGAGCATTTGATCAAGCAGGGCATCCCGCAGCGGACTGCACACCATTTGGTGGGATCGCTGGTCGGAACGGCAAAATCCCAGGAAAAACGCCTCGCAGACTTGACGGATGACGAGATTCAGGCCGCTCATCCATCGCTCGATGGCTCCATTCGGGAAGTGTTAGGAGTCGCAAAGGCGGTCCAAGCCTACCAAAGTTACGGGTCGAGTAGCCCAACTCAAGTTCGTTTGCAAATTGCGCGGTGGCGGGAGCAATTACAATAATAGCTTGGCTTAGCACGATGGCTCGGCACGACCAAGCGAGAACTACGATGATGATGCAACAACGTCCCCATTACCGAACCACAAAAATCGCTTTTGCGCTTTGCAGCGCTTTTGTCGTTTTTTCCCTGCCGCCCTTGTTGGCCCAAGATCCGTTTGGCGGCGCCGACCCGTTCGGTGGAGCGAGCGCGCCCGGCGCGGTCGATGATGCCTTCGGTGCGCCGGCTATCGCAAAACCAGCGACGACTGCTTCCGGTGCGCCACTGCCTGCTAACGACCCAGATCCCGTTGTGCGTTTGCTCCGCAATAAAACTCCCAAGTCTCCCTCCGAGATGGCCGACGGTTTGACTTGGACGATACGGCTCAAACGTTGGGACGAAGTTGGTCGCTTGCTCGAGCGTATGCAATCATTCAACTGGTCGCTTGAACAGAGAGCCGCCGTCGCGCGGCGTATGGGTTCGGCCATGGTGCTCCGCATGCGATCCACGGAGTCAACGCTTTCGGAAACGCAGAAAGGATTGGCCGCTGAGTTATTTCAAGCGCCGTCGCAATTGACTCGAGATCCCGCCTGGATTGATCAAGCGATTGACAAGCTGGCGAGTACCGTTGCAGCCGAACGTCGTATCGCGCAGTTGCGTTTACATGACGCAGGTTCGGCAGCCATCGGGAGGATGGTGAACCGTCTCCTCGCAGGTGATGTCAAAGTCTCCGCACTGCAACTTGCCAGTGCAACCGATAGCTTCGGCGAAGACGGCAAAGAAGCGCTTCGTACCGCTTGTTTAGTCCGTGAT